>NZ_JAAAHR010000086.1:0-36979 GCF_009908215.1 Nonomuraea sp. K271
GAGCATCTCGCGGCGATCCGCGCGGCCTGGGCCGACGAGCGCGACTACCGCGCCGGCGACATCCCGATCTGGGTCGGCGGCAACAGCGACGCGGCCCTGCGCAGGGCGGCCCGGTTCGGCGAGGCCTGGCACCCGCTCAGGAACACCATGTCCTACCTGCGCGAGACATGGCCGCGGCTGAAAGACCTCGCGGCCGAGCACGGGCGGCCCACTCCCGACCTGGCGCCCAGGATTCTGCTGCGGATCACCACCTCGCCCGTCACGGGCCCCGACCGGCTCGCGGGCGAGGGCACGATCGACCAGGTCGCCGACGACCTCGAGCAACTGCGTCTGCTCGGCGCGGAAAGCGTCCTGCTCGACCCCTTCTCCGGGGACCCCGGCGAGACGCTCCGCCCGGAGGCGGCCTGGGAGATGATCGCGGCGGTGGCCGCCCGCAGGACCGCCCGCTGATAGCGTTTATGGCGTAAAGAGTTCTTTCCGCGTGGGGAGTTCCGCGTTGGTCGTCTTCGCCGGGCAGGGTGACGCGCGCCGTTCGATGGCACTGCTGTGGCGCACGGGAGAGCCGGGCGAGGTGCGGCCCGGCCCCAAGCCCGGGCTGAGCGTCGACACGATCGTCGACGCCGCCATCGCCGTGGCCGACAGCGAGGGCATGGCGGCGCTGTCCATGCGCAGGGTGGGTGAGCGGCTCGGCCGCACCGGGATGGCCCTCTACACGTATGTGCCGAGCAAGAGCGAACTGGTCGACCTGATGTACGACCGGGTGCTGGCGGAGCTGCCCGCCGAGCACGACCTGGGCGGCGGGTGGCGGCCGGCGGTCACGTCGTGGGCCGAGCACGTGCTGGCGTTCTACCTGCGGCATCCGTGGGTGCTGCAGGTGTCGCAGGCGCGGCCGGTGCTGGGGCCGAACGAGTTCGCGATGCTGGACGGCCTGGTCCGGATCCTGCGCGAGACCGGCCTCGGGCCGCGGCGGTTGCGGGGCGTCGTGGCGCTGCTGTCCGACTTCGTACGAGGTGCGGCGCGCACGGTCTCCGAGTCGCGGTTGGCGCCGTCGGCGACCGGGGTGTCCGACGAGGAGTGGTGGCGGGCGCGTTCGTCGCTGCTCGAGGAGGTGGCGCCCGGTTTCGCCGCCAGCTACCCCATGGTGACGTGGGTGGAGTCGGAGGACGACGAGCCCGCGACGGACGAGCCCTACCTGGAGCGCCGGGTCGGCGAGACGTTCGCCGTCGGCCTGGCCGTGCTCCTCGACGGCATCGAGGCGGCCGTGAAGTCCGGCTGACCGTCAGCGCGGTGCGGCGGGGTCATCGCGGCCGGAGCGCCGCTCGGACAGCTCGTCGAGGTCGCGTACGAACCAGAGGTGCTCGCCCCGGTTCGACTCGGTCACCCAGGCCTCCAGCGCCGAGCCGGGCGTGACGTGCCGGGAGACGTCGCCGACCACCGCGAGGCCGATCCGGTAGTTGACGAACTTCTGCGCGAACTCGCCCGCGACCCCGCTGCGGAGGACGAAGAAGTCGTCGTGCAGGCGTTCCACGGGGACGGCGACCCAGGTGGCGCGGCGTCCCCAGGCCTCGCCGATCAGGTCGAGGGCGTCGCGGGCCTCGCGCAGGGGCTCGCCGTCCGGGTCGCAGACGTAAAGGTCGGGCATGGTGGTCTTCCTCCAGATGGGACCGGCACGGTCAGTCGCGCACGAGGGCGTCGACGATCCGCAGCACCTGGGCGGTCTCCTCGAGCCGGCCCAGAATGATGATCTTCAGGTGGGAGCGTTCCTCGTCGTGGACGAACTCCGCGCGCAGCCCGCGCGGCCCGCCGGACAGGGCCCCCAGGACCATCGTGCTGACGCGGTCCATGTCGCTCCTGGCGATGCCGTCGATCTGCACGATGCTCGACACCTCGGCGCGCCGGGCGGGGGCCGGCGCGCCGAGCGGCAGGCCGGTGAACGCCTCCAGATCCTCCTTGGCGATGCGATAGCGCTTGCCGACCCGCACGGCGGGCAGCCGTCCGTCACGCACGTAGTTACGCACGGTCTTGACGTGCAGCCCCAGCCGGGCCGCTACCTGCTCCACGGTGAAATGCTCCATAACACTCCCCATTATGGGGTAGGTCAGGGAGTGATAGGGACATTCAGCGGGGCTCAAGGTCGCGCAGAGCCGGAACGGCGGCGGCCAGCCTGGCCAGCTTGGCGGCGCTCCAGGGACCGGTCGTCACGACGATCATGTGGTCAATGCCGAGCTCGGCCGCGGCGGCGCACCGCCGGACGAAGGCGTCCGCGGACTCCCCGTCCTCGAAACGGGTGCCCATCGTCTTCTCGATCTCCTCGTACGGCCGGCCGACGTCCGCGCAATGCCGGGCCAGGACGTCCAGCTTCCGCCTGACCAGCTCTCCACCGTCGGGAATGTCGAAGACATTGCACGCGTCGCCGTACTCGGCCACGAGCCGCAGAGTCTTGCGCTCCCCTGTGCCGCCGATCAGGATCGGCGGGCGGCGCACCGGGCGCGGGCTCGCGACAGGGCGCTTCAGCCGATAGTGGTTCCCTTCGAACGGGGATTCGTCACCGGTCCACATGCGGGCGGCGATGCGCAGGGTCTCCTCCAGGCGTTCGAAGCGCTCCTTCACCGGCGGCAGCGGCAGGTCGAGGGCCGCCGCCTCGGCCTCGTGGTAGCCGGCGCCCACACCGAGCCAGGCCCGGCCGCCGGTGAGGGCATCGAGCGTGGTGACGGCCTTGACGAGCAGGGCCGGCGGGCGGAAGGTCACGGCGCTCACCATGGCGCCGACGCGTACGCGCTCGGTCAGCGCGGCCACGAACCCGAGCGTCGTGTACGGCTCGTACATCTCGCTCTCGTGCGGGGCGGCGTGCGGGTCGGCCTGGAGGAGGTGGTCGGGCACCCACAGGGTGTCGAAGCCGCCGCCGTCGGCGGCGCGTGCCAGACGCGGCAACTCCTGGCGCAGGGCCGCCCGGCCAGGAGTAATTGGTCACGCTGAAGCTGAGCCGCATGACCGCATCGTCATTCCGCCGCGGGCGGCGGAATGACGGGGTTCTGCAGAGGCCCGAGATGGACGCTGGCGACGAGCCAGCGATCGGCCGGACGAACGGCGGCGAGCGTGAGCCGGAACCGGCCGGAGTTGTCCCAGTCCCCGGCGCGGGTGTCCTGCGCGTCCACGCCGACGACGACCGCCGCGGCCCCGTGCTCGTGCACCTGCGGGTCCTCGACCTTGAACGCGCTGTTCACCAGGCCGTTACCGAATCGGGCCAGCCACTGTTCCCGGGTCAGCACGAACCCGAGCGGGCCCACGCCCACGAAGTCGTCGGCGAGCAGCGAGTCGAGGAGGGTGGGATCGTTCGCCTCCTCCGCCGAGGCCCACCGGTGCACCAGGTCGAGCACGTCTCGCATGGCACTCATCGTTACCTCCATCATTTCGTAGGGTCACTTTGAAGATAGAGTAACTCTTCGTTTTTTGCTACGCTACCGCAAGGATGAAACGAGGTGCGATGGGGCTTCGGGAGCTCAAGAAGGAGCAGACGCGGCGGCTGCTCATGGAAACGGCCTGGCGGCTCTTCGCCGACCGAGGCTTCGACCAGGTACGGGTCACCGAGATCGCGCAGGAGGCGCAGGTCTCGGAGGCGACCGTCTTCAAGTACTTTCCGGCCAAGGAGGATCTGTTCTACTCCGGCCTCGATGATTTCGGCAGGCGGATGGTCGCGGCCGTCGCCGAGCGCCCTGCCGGGGAGGCGGCGCTCGACGCCTGCCGCCGCTTCCTTCTCGACGCGAACGACGGCCTGCTCGCCCAGATCGAGGACCACCGGGAGGCGCTCGACCGGCTGCGCACGGTCAATCGCGTCATCGCGAACAGCCCCACCCTGCGGGCACGCGAGGAGCAGTCCTTCGCCCACTGCACAACGGCTCTGGCCGAGGTGCTGGCCACAGAGGCGGGCGCCCCTCTCGGCGACCCGACCGCCGCTGCGGCGGCGCACGCTTTGGTCGGCGTGCACCGCACGCTGGTCGCCTGCGTACGTCGCCGGATCACCGCCGATGACGCCCCGCGGACGCTCCGCGCCGACCTGGAGGAGGCTTGCGCCCGTGCCTTCGCCGTCCTGGAGCGAGGGCTGAGCGACTACGCCGTCAAACCCGCCTGACGGCCGGCGCGCGGAGAGGTCCGTGCGCTCGCTTCTCATCGCCACGAGCATCGTCAACGGACGGATCGGCGCATCGACGCGATTCCGGCGACGAGCATGTCCAGTGCCGACTCGAAGAGAAGGCCGGGCTCAAAGGCCGGGCTCAAGGGACACCACGCGAAAGCCTCCGCGCAAGTGGGGACGTTCGTCACCGGAGGTCGCAGTCGGCAGCCGCCCCAGGGCCGGCAACCCGGGGTAGGCGCGATACCAGTCGCGCAGGCTTGCCTCCCGGTCTTCTGGATGCAGGTCCGGCACCGGGCCGATACACCGGGCTCGGCGGCTACGGCGCACATGGTCAGCTCGCCGGGTCCCGCGTCGGCGAGCCAGTGGTTCACGGCATGGTGGTGAGCGTTCTGTTCACCCTGGCGCTGCTGGTGGGTTTCCTGGTCAGCAAGGGTTTCCTGAACGACAACCCGCCGGCGGTTCAGGAGCGTTACGCCAAACCCAGGAGCGAGGGCGGCGGCGGGTCGCAGTTCTCCGGCCGCGGTACGCGGGCCACGCGCCGTACGCAGGTCAGGGTCGGGAGAAGACCGCGTCCAGTTCCGGGATGCGGGCCCGGTAGCCGGCGAGCAGGTCGCGGGCCACCGTCACCGAGTCGACCAGCGGGTGCAGCGCGAACGCCGCCGCCGCCAGCCGCGGCGACCCCGACAGGGCCGCCTCGATGGCCGTCTGCTCCACCGCCTTGACCTGCTGCACCAGGCCGAGGAAGCGGCCCGGGAGCGGACTGGTGGCCAGGGGCCGCACTCCCCCGCCGCCCACCGCGCACGGTATCTCCACGACCGCCTCCGCGGGCAGCCCGGCGACCGCGCCGCCGTTGCGCACGTTGAGGATCATGGTGGACGGTTCCGCGCGCGCGAGGGCGGCCATGAGGGCGAGGGCGATGCCTTCGTACCCGCCCGCCTCCAGATCGGCGGCGTCGCGTTCGCCGGCGGCGGTCACGCCGCGGGCCTCGGCCATGTACGACTCGTCGCGTTCCCTGCGCGCCCTCTCCCATGAGTCCAGGGCGTCCGCGGGCCGGGCGCGTACGGCCGCGTAGAAGTCGTCCTGCTGGCGCAGCAAGGTCTCGCCGCGGGTGCGGCCGGAGACGGCGGCGACCGACTCCCGGGTGAAGTAGTAGTAGTACAGGTATTCGTTGGGGATCGCGCCGAGCGCGCGCACCCAGTCGGCGCCGAGGACGCGGGCCTCTTCCACCTGCCGCAGTGCGGCGTCGTCGGCGAGGAGGCGGGGCAGCGCGTCCTCGCCCTGGTGGGTGAGCCCGCACAACCAGCCGAGGTGGTTGAGCCCGACATATCCGGGCGAGACGCGGGCCGGGTCGAGCCCGAGCGCGGCGGCGGCCCGGCGTACCAGCCCGATGGGCGAGTCGCAGATGCCGATGACGCGGTCGCCGAGCACCTGGCGCATGGCCTCGGTGATCATGCCGGCGGGGTTGGTGAAGTTGATGACCCAGGCTTCGGGGGCGAGGGCGGCCACCTGTTCGGCCACCCGCACCGCGACCGGGACGGTGCGCAGGCCGTAGGCGATGCCGCCGGGGCCGGTCGTCTCCTGCCCGAGCAGTCCCAGCTCCAGCGCCACGCGTTCGTCGGCGACGCGGCCCGCCAGCCCGCCGACGCGGATGGCGGAGAAGACGAAGTTCGCGTCGCGCAGCGCGGTGTCGAGGTCGGTGGTGACCCGCACCCGGGGCGGGTCGTCGTGCCGGGCGGCCATGGAGCGCAGCACGTGCCGCACGGCCTCCAGCCGCTCGGCGGACACGTCGTGGAGCACAATCTCCTCCACGCGCGGCTTGGCGGTGTCGCGCAGCAGCGCACCGTAGACGAGCGGGACCCTGAAGCCTCCGCCGCCGAGGACGGCCAGTCTCATCCGAACCCCTTACGTGAGAAGCACCTGGGCACCCGCCGCGGCGCAGGCGTCCAGCGTCGTCCTGTCGGCGCCCTCGTTCGTGACGATCACGTCGATGTCCTCGGGCCCGCACACCCGCAGGGCGCCGGTGCCGGGGAACTTGTGCCGGTCGACGAGCAGCACCACCTGCTCGGCCGCCGCGATCATGGCGCGCTTCAGCGGCACCTCGGCGAGCGTGGTGTCGACGAGCTGCCCGTCGGGCCGCACGCCGCTGGCCCCGAGGAACACCCGGTCGGCGACGACCTGGCTCAGCGCGGCCTCGGTGAGCACGCCGACCAGCGAGTGGTACGTCCTGCGCACCATGCCGCCGAGCAGCAGCAGCTCGACCGCGGTGTCGGAGCGGAGCGCGTCGAGCACGGCCAGGCTGGAGGTGACCACCGTGACGCGCCGGCCGCGCAGCCTGCGGGCCAGCCGCATCGTGGTGGTCCCGATGTCGAGCAGCAGCACCTCGCCGTCGGCGACGAGCTGCGCGCCCCGGGCGGCCACCGCCTCCTTGTCCTGCTCGTCGACCGCGGCCACCTCGGCGAAGGGACGGTCGTCGTCGGCGTCGGCGCTGGCCAGGGCTCCGCCGCGGACCCGTCTGAGCGTGCCGTCGCGGTCGAGCACCTCGAGGTCCCTGCGGATGGTGGACGGGCTCACGCCGAGCTGGCTGGCGAGATCGCGGACGCTGGTCGCGCCGGAGAGCCGGACCCTTCGCATGATCTCGGCATGCCGGAGGCGCTGAAGCACGGCGCGAGTGTATCAGTCAAAATCGAGCAGGAGTGAGCATGTTCGAGCAAAACCAATGGCAAAGCACTTGAAGTAGCCGAGCAAACGTGCAAGATTTCCCACAATCGGAGTGTCGAGGAGGCCCCATCCCCGTGTCTGCCCAGGCGTACGACCCTCTCGCCGATGAGCGCACCCCGGAGGGTCCGCAGTTCGACGTGTTCCTGGCGGGCACCGTCTTCCTCGACATCGTCTTCACGGGCCTGCCCGCCATGCCCGCCGCGGGGACGGAGATCTGGGCCGAGGGCATGGGTTCGTGCCCGGGCGGCATCGCCAACCTGGCCATCGCGACCAGCCGGCTGGGCCTGCGCACCTCGCTGGCCGCCGCCTTCGGCGACGACGACTACGGCGACTTCTGCTGGCGCACGCTGGAGGAGCAGGAGGCGGTCGACCTGTCCAGGTCGCGGCGCTTCGAGCACTGGCACTCGCCGGTGACGGTCTCCATGGCAGTCGACCGCGACCGCAGCATGGTGACGCACGGCCACCCCGCACCCATGGCGAGCTCCGAGATGATCGGCTCGCCGCCACCCTCGCGGGCCGTGATCGTGACGCTCTCCCCCGACGAGCCGCTCGGCTCGCCCGGCGGCCTGTGCAGCTGGGCCGAGCTGGCGCACCGCAACGGCTCCCTCATCTTCGCGGACGTGGGCTGGGACCCGTCGGGCTCCTGGCCGTCGTCCATGCTCGAGCAGTTGTCCTTCTGCCACGCGTTCATGCCCAACGCGATCGAGGCGATGGCCTACACCGGCGCCGACACCCCGCGCGACGCTCTCTACGCGATCGCCGACAAGGTGCCGCTCGCGGTGGTGACCGACGGCGCCAACGGCGCCATGGCCATCGACTCCATGACGGGCGAGGAGGCGTTCGTCCCGGCGCCGCGGGTGACGGCGCTCGACCCCACAGGCGCGGGCGACGTCTTCGGCGCCGGCCTGGTGCTGGGCACGCTGTGCCGCTGGCCGCTCGCCGACCGGCTGGCCTTCGCCGAGGTCTGCGCGGGGCTGGCGGTGCAGCAGTTCGGCGGCTCGCTGGCCGCGCCGGGCTGGGGCGACATCGCCGACTGGTGGCACGAGGTGCGTGCGGCCGCCGCCCACAGCGGCGCCTACGGCAGCTCGCTGGCCCGCCGCTACGCCTTCCTCGACCGGCTGGTGCCCACCGTCCCGGTGGGCGCGGTCCGCCGCGCGGCGGCCACCATCGCCCGCTACGCCGACGTGGGCATGCCGCCCGGGTCTGCCGGGACGCAGCCGCACCACAACCCCCACGAGGCGTCAGGCGAGCCCGGCGACGAGGGCCCTGCCACGTCTCGCGTGCCTGCGCAGAAGGAGTAACACCATGATCGCCCCGACGCGAGAAGGCCGGACCACGAGATCGCCGGGCTCCAGGACGCTCGCCGTGCTCGCCGCGGCGGCCCTGGCCCTCACGGCGTGCGCACCCGGCTCCTCCGCCCCGCCGGCGGCCACCCCCTCGCAGCCCGGCGCGTCGGCGGTCCGCACCGACGCCGCGACCCTCGGCGACGTCACCCTCACCGTCTGGGACCAGGAGGTACGCGGCGGTCAGGCGGCCCAGATGAAGCAGCTCAACGCCGCGTTCGAGGCGAAATACCCCAATATCAAGCTCAACCGGGTGTCCCGTTCCTTCGACGACCTCAACACCACCCTGCGCCTGGCGCTCAGCGGCAACGAGCCGCCCGACGTGGTGGAGGCCAACAACGGCCGCTCGGCGATGGGCGCGTTCGTCAAGGCGGGGCAGCTGCTGCCGCTCGACGCCTACGCCGAGGCGTACGGGTGGAAGGAGCGCTATCCGGAGTCGGTGCTGCGCTACTCGCGCTACAGCGCCGACGGCAAGGTGTTCGGCGACGGCAACCTGTACGGCCTGCCACAGGTCGGCGAGGTCGTCGGCATCTTCTACAACGCCGCCAAGCTGACCGAGCTCGGCCTCGAGCCGCCGAAGACCTGGGAGGAGTTCCAGGCCGCGCTGGCCAAGGCCAAGGCGGCCGGCGAGGTGCCGATGCAGCTGGGCAACCTCGACAAGTGGCCCGCCGTCCACGTGTTCGGCACCGTGCAGAGCCGCGACGTGCCCGCCGACCAGATCCGTACGCTGGCCTTCGGCCGCAAGGGCGCCTCGTGGAACACACCCGAGAACACCAAGGCCGCCCAGCAGCTCGTCGACTGGGTCGGCAAGGGCTACTTCAACAAGGGCTTCAACGGGCAGGGCTACGACCCGGCCTGGCAGGCGTTCGGCAAGGGCGAGGGCGTCTTCATGATCGCCGGCACGTGGCTCCTCGCCGACCTGCAGAAGAACCTCGGCGACGACGTCGGCTTCATCCTGCCGCCCGGCGCCACGGTAGGCGCGGCGCCCGTCGCGACCGGGGGCACCGGCCTGCCGTTCGCCATCACGGCCAAGAGCCCGCACCCGGACGCGGCGGCGGCGTACATCGACTTCATCACCAGCGCCGAGGCGATGAAGGTGCTCACCGATACCGGCAACCTGCCCGTCGCCGACACGGCCGCGCAGAAGGTGCCGGAGGGCCCGCAGCAGGACGTCTTCACCGCGTTCGGCACGGTGAGCGCGGAGAACGGGCTGGTCCCCTACCTCGACTACGCCACTCCGACGTTCGCCGACACGCTGGGCGCGGCGCTGCAGGACCTGCTGGCCGAGAAGGCGAGCCCGCAGGAGTTCCTCGCCACGCTGGAGAAGGACTACAAGACGTTCGCTGAGAGCAACGGGTGACCCAGCGTTCCGGTGCGGCGCGGCCCCCCGGGGAGCCGCGCCGCGTCGCCTACCTCTACCTGCTTCCGGCGTTCCTGGTCTACGCGGCGTTCCTGCTCTACCCGATCGGCCGCGCGGTCCACCTGTCGTTCTTCGACTGGGACGGGCTGTCGCTCGGCCGCTGGGCGGGCCTGGACAACTACGTGGCGATCGTCACCGACGAGGGACTGCGGGCCGCCTTCGGGCACGCCCTGGTGCTCATCGTGTTCTACGCGGTCGTGCCGCTGGCCGTCGGGCTGGCGCTGGCGGCCATCCTGCACCACGCCAAGGTGCGCGGGCTCGGGTTCTTCCGCACCGTGGTGTTCCTGCCGCAGGTGATCGCCATGGTCGTGGTGGCCGTCGCCTGGCGGCGCATCTACGCCCCAGACGGCACGCTGAACGCCCTGCTCGGCGCGCTGGGACTCGACTCGCTCACGCGGGGCTGGCTGGGCGACCACACGTTCGCGCTGCCCGCGGTCGGGGTGGTCGGCACGTGGTTCGAGACGGGGCTGGTGACGGTGCTGCTGCTGGCGGGGATGAGCCGCATTCCCGGCGAGCTGTACGAAGCGGCCCGGCTCGACGGCGCCGGGGCCGTCAAGGAGTTCTTCGCCGTCACGCTGCCGTCGGTGCGCGGGGAGATCGCGGTGGCGCTGACGCTGACCGTGATCGCCGCGCTGCGCACGTTCGACCTGGTGTACGTCACCACGCGCGGCGGCCCAGGCGACTCCACGTCGGTGCCGTCGTACGAGGTCTACCACCGGGCCTTCGGGCTCAGCCAGGTGGGTTCGGCGGCGGCCATCGGCGTGACGCTCACCATCGTGATCTTCGCCATCTCGTTCGGCATCAACCGGTTCGCGGACAGGAGCACCACGTGATCTCGCGAGGGGAGCGGGTGGCCAACTACGTCATCCTGTCGGCGTTCGCCGCGTTCGCGCTCTTCCCCATCGTGACGATCCTGTCGGCCGCGCTCGGCCCCGCCGACACCGGCGGGACGTCGGGGTTCGGCAACTTCGCCGCGGCGTGGGAGATCGGGCACTTCGGCACCTACCTGCGCAGCAGCCTACTGGTGTCGGGGTTCGTCGTGATCGTCAGCGTGGTGCTGTCGATCATGAGCGGGTACGCGTTCGGCACGATGCGCTTTCGCGGCCAGTCGGCGCTGTTCTACCTGTTCCTGCTCGGAATCATGATGCCGAGCGAGGCCATCGCGGTCCCGCTCTACTTCGACCTGCGCACGCTCGGCCTGATCGACACGTTCTGGTCGGTGACGTTGCCGCAGGTCGCGTTGTCGGTGGCGTTCGGCACGTTCTGGATGCGGGCGTACTTCCGCGCGAGCAACCGGGCGATCGTCGAGGCGGCGCGCATCGACGGCGCGTCGAGCTGGCGCATCCTGTGGCGGGTGCTGCTGCCGCCGGCCCGGCCCGCCGTCGTCACCCTGACCTTGCTGATCTTCATGTGGACCTGGAACGAGTTCCTCATCCCGCTGATCATGGTGACCAGCGAGTCGTTGCGGACCGCGCCGCTGGGCCTGGCCTTCTTCCAGGGCCAGTACACCTCAGGCTTCACCCTCCTCGCGGCCGGCTCGGTGATCGTGGCCACCCCTGTCGTGATCTTCTACCTGTTCCTCCAGCGCCATTTCGTCCGCGGGCTGCTCCAGGGGGCGGTCCGCGAGTAGTCATCCGGAGGTTCCATGCATGCAACAGCCGTGGGCCGGCTGGCCGTGACGGCCGCCGTCCTACTCGCTCTCCTGCCGGCCGCACCGGCCGGCGCGGCCGGTCCCGACTCCCCCGTGGACCTCGACGCGCTGTTCGTCGGCGCACACCCCGACGACGAGGCCTTCAGCCTGTCGACGCTCGGGCAGTGGAACGAGGACCACGGCGTGCGCACCGGCGTCGTCACCGTGACCAGGGGCGAGGGCGGCGGCAACGCGGTCGGGCCCGAGGAGGGCCCGGCGCTCGGCCTGCTGCGCGAGGCGGAGGAGCGTACGGCCGTGGGCAAGGCGGGGGTGCGCGAGGTGTTCAACCTCGACGACGTCGACTTCTACTACACGGTGAGTGCCCCGCTGACCGACCAGGTGTGGGGCGGCGACACGTTGGAGAAGGTCGTCAGGGTCGTCCGCACGACCAGGCCGGAGATCCTGCTGACCATGGACCCGGCCCCTACGCCCGGCAACCACGGCAACCACCAGCTGGCCGCGCGGCTGGCCATCGAGGCGTTCTACGCGGCGGCCGACCCGAAGGCGTTCCCCCACCAGATCAGCCGGGAGGGGCTGCGGCCCTTCGCACCCGCCCGACTGCTGACCGGCGGCGGGCGCGGCACCTCCAGGAACGGCCCCGACTGCGCCTCCACGTTCCGCCCCGACAACCCTGCGCAGAACGTCTACGGCGTGTGGAGCGGGCGCGCCTCCGCCGCACGGGGCGCCACCTGGGCCGCCGTCGAGCGTGAGGCGCAGCGCATGTACGCCTCCCAGGGCTGGGCCGGCTTCCCCGACGTGCCGACCGACCCCGCTCAGCTCGGATGCGACTTCTTCACGCAGGTGGACGCCCGGGTGCCGTTCCCCGAGCCGGGCACCGACGCCGCGGCGGCCCCCACGGCCGTCCTCGACGGCTCGCTGACCAGGGCGAAGGACGCCGTACCGCTCGGCACGCTGTTCGCCCTGCGCTCGGAGACGTTCGACGTGCGCCCGGGGACCGCGTTCACGGTCGAGGTCACCGCGACCGCTCCTCCGCGCACGGCGCTGGGCCGCTCGTCCGTGGCGCTGCGCGTGCCGGACGGCTGGCAGGTCAGCGGGTCCGGCGACCTCGGCAGGATCGGCGCCGGCCGCACCGGCGACGCGACGTTCACGGTGACGCCTCCCTCTGGGAACGCGGGGGGCGCGGGCGAGCGCGCCCGTCTCGCGGCCACGCTGAGCACCGAGCGGGGCCGCGGCTACACCGACCGCCAGGTCGAGCTCAGCCCGTCCGTACGCGGTGAGCAGCAGCCGCTCCCCCAGGTCGCCCAGTTCCGCACCTGGGTGGAGGAGGTGGGCGTGCCGCAGCTGCGCGGCCTGGTCACCCCGGTCCTCACGCTGCCGTCGGGCGGGTCCCGGCAGATCGGCGTCGTGGTCACGAACGTGAGCGAGGACACCCGGTCGGGCACCGTACGCCTCGGCCTGCCCGACGGCTTCACCGCCGACCGCGCCGAGGCCGCCTTCGACGACCTGGCGGCGGGCGAGTCGGCGACCGTGCCGTTCACCGTCACCAACTCCGACCCGTCGCTGAAGACCTCGAACGAGGGCGGCGACTACGCCTACACCATCACCACCACGAGCGGGGACGGCTCCAGCACGAGCAGGCCGGCGCTGGAGCTCGTGCCCGCGGCCACCGTCCCGCAGGCCGGTTCCGCGCCGGACGTCGACGGCGCCGAGGGCCACGGCGAGTACTCCGGCGCCGCCCTCGACGTCTCCCGCCTGTGGGAGGGCGACGCCTGCTCCTCGGCCGCCGACTGCTCGGGCACGGCCAAGGCGGCCTGGCGCGACGACACGCTGTACCTGCTGGTGCACGTGAAGGACGACGTGCTCGGCACGCGGCTGCCCGCCTCCGACTGCAAGCGGCACTGGCGCACCGACGCGGTGGAGATCACCCTGGACCCGCGGGGCACCTCGGAGAACACTTCCACGACGTTCAAGGCCGCGGTGCTGCCGGTGACCGCCGAGGGCCCGCCGTGTTTCCTGCGGGACGCCGACAACCGCCAGGGTCCCGGTGAGGAGACCGCTCCCGGCATGCGGGCGGCCTCGGCGGTGTCCGAGGGCGCGTACACGGTGGAGATGTCCATCCCGATGGAGGTGCTGCCCGCCGCCGTCGACCCGGAGCGCCTCGGGCTCAACATCCTGGTGTACGACTCCGACACCCAGGACAAGACCGGCCAGACCCGGATCGGGTGGTCGACGTGGGGCGGCGTGCAGGGCGACCCGTACCGGTGGGGCGTGGCGACGCTGCCCGGGTACGAGCCGCCGGCGGACCGGCCGACCACGCCCGCCGACCCGGTGATCCCCGACACGGCCCTGTCCAGCCTCGACTCGCCGCAGTCGCTGGAGCAGGCGGTACGCGTGCACGTGCCGCTGGCCGGCGGCCCCGCGGCCAGGCCGTCGCGCGGCGGCCAGGTCGTCTCCGCGGCGCGCGCGGAGGGCGCGGTGAAGGTGCGGCTGCGGGCGCGGGCGGCGGGCAAGGCGCACCTGTTCGTCCGCGACGGCCAGGGGACGGCGGGCGGCCGCGTCGTCACCGTGCCCCAACAGGGGACGACGACCGTGACGGTGAAACCGGACCGGGCCCTGGGCCCCGGTGCCAAGGTCGTGGCCGGGTGGGAGGCCTCCGGCGACGGGACGGCCGTCTCACAGGTGAGCGTGCGCTGACGTAAGGCAGCGGACCGCGCCCCGCCCCGGGTGTGTCACCCCGGGGCGGGCTCGCGGACCACGTCGTAGCGCAACCAGAGCATCCCGTCGCCGCCGACGTGGGCGAAGAGCAGCCGCAGCCGGGTCGGGACCTCCCCGTCGGCGAGTTCCGGGCCGTCGAAGAGCGTCGGCGTGCCCAGCCCGCCGATGGCCGCGGGGATGACGAGCAACTGGATCTCGTCGACGAGGCCGGCCCGCAGCAGCGCGCCGTTGAGGCCGCCCCCCGCCGTCGAGACGACACAGGTGACCCCGAGTTTCTCCCGCATGCGCCGCAGGGCGGCGGCGAGGTCGACACGTTCGCCGCCGGCGACCAGGTAGGGGATCCGCTCCCGGCGCAGATAGGCCAGATAGGGCGCGGGCGTGGCACGGGCCACCAGCACCAGCAGGTCGTATTCGCCGTTGCGCTTCATGGACCACCGCACCCGGCCGCGGCTGTCGACGACCGTGAACCACATCTCGTGCCCTGGCCGCTCGGCGACCTCCTCGGGCAGGAAGTCCGTGTGGAGCGCGTCCACCGGCTCGGCGAACTCCTCGGGCAGGCCGGTCAGCGGCCCGGCGGAGTCGGTGACGAGCGATCCGCTCCCCTCCAGGACCGCCTGCGGCCCATGCAGGCCTGCCAGCAGCGACGAACGCGCGTCCTCCGCCGCCTGCGCCCCCTCCGGCTGCATGGACCGCCAGATCCTGTCGGCGCTGTCGTCCATCAGCAGGCGGTCGCGACGGAGTGTCACGCGCCCGTCGACCGACGTCGACACGGAGACCACGACGCGTGGCCGGGGTGTCTCGTCCATGACGGCCCGCTCCTCTTGCCCGGGGACGTGCGGTCTCCTTCCTATCGAGTGGCACCGACAGTTTCGCGTGGGTCATCGAAACCGTGGCGTGCGCCGGCGGGGCTCAGTACGTTGACCGGATGGATCTTGACGATTTCGAGCCGCCCGCCCCGGGGTTCTTCGATCTTCACGCCGACGTGCTCGCCACGCTCCCTCCCGTGCGTCTCGCCGGCCTGCGTGAGCTGGCCGCGGGCGCGAGACGGAGTCCCGGGCTGCGGCGGGCGGCCGAATACGCCAGAAGCGCCCAGGATCTCGGGTACGACCCGGACGACCTCCCGCCCCCGGACATCTCCGAGGAGGAGGGCAAGATGTTCACGCTCGCCGCCGATGCCGGCTTCCTGGAGGTCGAAGAGGGCTTCTTCGCGACGCCACGCGGTGTCACCTGGCCGGACGTCTCCGATGCCGAGGCGGCCGAGACGTGGGCCGCGGGCATGTACGGCGTCCTCGTCGGGAACGTCACCGACCAAATACCGATCGAGCCTCTCGACGACGAGCTTCTCGATCAGGACCCCGACGGCGAGGACGCCCTGCCCAACTTCAACGACGCGTTCCACGACCTCGTCCCCGCGTTGCTGGTCACGCTGCTCCGGACGCCGGGCGGCGTGCCCGTCAGCGAGCTGCGCCGGGCCGCCGCGGAGCATACCGGGCAAATCTCCTGGGACACCGTCGCGACTCACCAAGGCGACCCGCTCGCCTCGACACTGGAGCCCCTCGCCGAGTACGGCGTCGTCGTGGTCGAGGACGACGCGGTGCGGCTGACGCCCCTCGGACTCCACGGCACGGTGTTCCACATCCGGGAAGAGGGTCACACAGTAGGATTCTCGAACACGGCCGGCTGACGGGCCGGCCGCGGTCCCCGTCCCGGATGCCGCGTGCTGGGCAGCAGAGGTGACCGGCGTGGTCCGCCGAGGGTTGGGAGAATCATGGTCCGTACACCCGAAACCACCATCGACCCGCGCTACAGCAGCGACAACGCCGAGGCGATCCCGTGGCAGGACGCCGTCGCCGCCCTCGGGAACGCGGAGCTGTTCTGGGTGTCCACCATCCGGCCCGACGGGCGGCCGCACGTCACGCCGGTCGTCGGGGTCTGGCTGGACGACGCCTTCTACTTCTCCACCGGGCCGGAGGAGCAGAAGGCGAAGAACCTCGCGGCCGGCCCGCACTGCGCGGTGACCACGGGGTGCAACCGGTGGAACGAGGGCCTCGACATCGTCCTGCACGGCGACGCCGTCCCGGTGCGCGACGTGCAGGTGCTGCGCCGGGTGGCCGACGCCCACACCGCCAAGTACGGCAGCGCCTGGGCCGCCGAGGTCGGCGACGACGGCGTCTTCCGCATGCACGGGCACGAACCGCTGGTGTACGAGGTCGTGCCGGCACAGGCACTGGGGTTCGGCAAGACGGAGGGATTCAGCCACACCCGGTGGGACTTCACCGCCGAGCCCGCCTGACCGGCGGCCCGGTACGACGCCCCGGACCTCACGCGCGGACCCAGCGGTGGTAGGCGTCCAGGTCGACGTTGCCGCCGCAGACGATGGTGGCCACGTGGCGCCCGGCGAAGCGGTCACGGTCCTCCAGGACGGCGGCGACGCCGAGGGCGGCGGAGGGTTCGGCGACGAGCCCGGCGTGCTCCAGGAGCATCCGCATGCCCGCGACGATCGACGACTCCCGCACCAGGACGGCGTCGTCGGCCACCTGGAGAAGGTCGTCCAGGGCCGCGGGGACGGGGTGGCGGCCGGCGACCCCGTCGGCGATGGTGTCGGCGGCGTCGGTGGTGACGACCCGGCGCTCGTGAAAGGAACGGGTCATCGCGGGCGCCCCGAGGGGCTGTACACAGATCACCTCGACCGCGGGAAGCAGGCTCTTCAGAACGTGACCCACGCCGATGGCCATCGCGCCTCCGCCCAAGGCGATCAGGACGGCGTCGAACGCGGCGGTCCCGCTCGCCAGCTCCAGCCCGATGGTGGCCGCGCCCTCGCAGGTCTCGATGTCCAGGCTGTCCTCCACCAGGCGCACGCCGCGCCGCCGCGCGATGCTCACCGCCAACTCACGGGCCGCCTCGAAGTCGCCGTCCACCAGCTCCAGCTCGGCGCCAAGCGCACGCATGCCGGCGAGCTTGGCGGCGGGCGCGGAGCGCGACGCCACGACCGTCACATCGAGGCCATGGCGGCGTCCGGACCAGGCGAGCGCCTGGCCCAGGTTGCCGGCGCTGGCGCACACCGCGGCCGTGCGGCCCTGGCCGGTCAGCCCGCTCACGACCAGTTCGGCGCCTCGCCCCTTGAAGCTGCGCACCGGGTTGGCCGTCTCCAGCTTGACGCTCACCGCGCAGCCGAGCCGGCGTCCCAGCGCGTCGCACTCGTACAGCGGGCTGTCGAGGAACCGCGGGTCGATCACGTGGCGAGCCGCGCGGATCCGGTCGAGGTCGAGGCGGGTGTGGGGCACGGCAAGATCCATAGGTTCCATCGTGCACCACGTACGGGCTGGACAAGGCAGACAATCATGGTCGTGCTGCGCCAATAGCCTGTCGGCATGGATGTCGACACCCGGTTGTTGCGCTACTTCGCTGTCGTGGCGGAGGAGGGAAGCCTCACCCGTGCCGCCGAGCGGCTGTACGTGTCCCAGCCGGCGCTGACCAAGCAGATCAAGCAGCTTGAGGCCCGGCTCGGAGTGTCGTTGTTCACCCGGTCCCGCAACGGCATGGCCCTCACCGCACCAGGCCGGTCGCTGGCCGAGCACGTGCCCGCGCTGCTGGCCGGGCTGGACCAGGCACTGCGCGCGGCCAAGAGCGCGTCCGCCCAGGCCGCCCGCGTGCTGCGGGTCGGCTTCCTGGCCAGCGCGGCGAACGAAGCCACCCCGCGCATCGTCGCCGAGTTCGCCCGCCTGCGGCCCGGCTGGCGAGCCGACCTGCGGCAGGCCTCCTGGGCGAACCCGACCGCCGGACTGGCCGACGGCGACGTCGATGCCGCCCTGCTGCGGCTTCCGTTCCCCGGCCAGGAGAGTTTCCGGGTGGAAGAGTTGTTCTCCGAGCCCCGCTGGATCGCGCTGCCCGCCGAGCACCCCATGGCCGCACGCGAGGAGATTCCCTTCCGTGACCTGTGGGATGAGCCGTTCGTGGCCGCCCCGGAGGAAACCGGACGGTGGCGCGACTTCTGGCTGGGCGTCGACGAGAGGGAGGGCCGCCCCGCCCGTATCGGGGCCGTCACCGACCAGCCGGACGAATGGCTCAGCGCCATCGCCAACGGTTACGGCATCGCGCTCGCTCCCGAGTCCGCCGCTCGCTTTTACGCCCGCCCCGGCATCACCTATCGGCCGGTGACCGGCGTCGGTCCCACGCGGGTCGGCGTCGCGTGGGCTCCCGCCGACGACGCCAACCCCCTGGTCCAGGACTTCGTACGCTGCTGCACGAACGTCGGCTGACGCGGTGGTGGTGTTCCCCGATTCTACATTCCGGCGGCCTTTGCAAAGTAAGTTCCGACGTGGGCTCCCCCGGAAACGAATACGGTGCCGCGCCTGCGCCGAGGGCTCGTCGGCAGCGCGCGTAGCCTTCAGAAGTCGCCCGCACGGATGCCCGCACTCGTGTGCGCGCTGGGAGTCTCGGCAGTTCAGGCCCCTGTGGTTGCCTGCCCGGGATGGATGTCGATGTGGCGCTTGTCGTAGGCGGTGCGGCGGTCCAGCTCGAACAGGCTGGTGCGTGTTCAGGTGACGTCGCGGCGCAGAGTGACCAGCCGGGCCGCGAGGACGGTTGCGGCGACGTAGGCGGCAAACAGCAGTCCCCCGGCCCAGGCCGGTAGGAGCGCTCCGGCCTGCATGTGCATGCCGCTCAGCGCGCGGGCCGCGCCCGTCGGCAGCCAGCGCCCGATGTCCGGCGCCAGCGACGAGAGCAGGTAGTCCCCGTACATGAACCACAGGAGGGCCACGACCAGCGCCACCACCTGGTTGCGGATGAGCGCGCCGAGCCCCACGCCCAGCAGCGCGTACGCTGTCGTGCTGAGCACCGCGCCGAGCAGGACGAGCGGGACGCCGGGGGTCAGCACCGGCAGCCCGCGCGCGGCAAGTAGCGCCGCTCCCGACGCCAGCGTGGTCAGTGCCGACACGCATGCGACGGCCAGCCCGACGAGCCCCCATGCCACCAGCTTGGCGGTCACCACCCGGCTCCTGACAGGAGTGGTCAGGAATGTCCAGGTGATCGTCTGGTAGCGGTATTCGCCGGTCATCGCGAGCACCCCGAGGATCAGCGTGAACACGTATGCCTGCTGGGCCATGGCGTAGACGTTCTCTACCCGCGAGGCCGCAGGCAGTGCACTCAGGCCGTCGAAGACCAGGGCCTGCAGCGCCGCCCACAGCGCGCAGGCGATGGGCGCGATCACGGCGAGGGCCGGCCCGGTACGGCTTGCGCGTGCCTTGACCAGCTCGGCACGAACCAGCGGGTTGCGGATCATCGGGTCGCCTCCAGGTAGAGGTGTTCCAGGTCGGTGGAGTCGGGGGTGAGCTCCGCCTGCCGTACCAGCCGCCCGGCCGAGATGATCAGAGCGCGGTTGGCGATGCGCTCGATTTCGGCCAGCACGTGCGTGGACACCAGGACGGCCCGCCCTTCGTGCGCGTAGGCGCGCAGGAAGGAGCGCAGCCATGAGATCCCCTGGGGGTCCAGCCCGTTGGCGGGTTCGTCGAGGATGAGAATCTCCGGGTCGCCGAGCAGCGCGCTGGCGATCGCCAGCCGCTGGCGCATGCCGAGGGAGAAGCCGCCGATCTTGCGGTCGGCCGCACACGTGAGATCGACCTGGTCCAGGACCAGGTCCACGCGGGCCGGTGCCAGGCCGGCGGCCGTACGCAGCACGTCGAGGTGGGCGCGGGCGGACAGCCCGGGGTGGAAGGCGGTCGCCTCCAGCACCGCGCCGACCTTGGTGATCGGGCTGGCCAGCCGGATGTATGGCGTGCGCCCGATCATCGCCGTGCCCGCCGTGGGGGCGACCAGCCCGAGGATCATACGCAGGGTGGTCGTCTTCCCCGCGCCGTTGGGTCCGAGGAAGGCGGTGACCGCGCCCGGCTCGACGGTGAATGACACCTCGTCGACCGCGCGGACCGCGCCGAACGACTTGCTCAGGTTGGTGACGGTTATCGCTGTTGCCATGGTACGGAGCGTGGCTTGTGACGGGCGGGAGATTCATGGCCGCGTGGGTGGATATGACGCTCTCCACCTTGGGGTGGATGGCTCCGCCCGCGGGGTGTGGCTACCGTTGCCCGTGTGTCCCTCCTGCGGCGTCCTCTCGTCCGCGCGGTGTTCCGCGCCCTAGTGGTGTCGTACCTGCTGGTCGGGTCGGTGTCCGCCGTGGTGAACGCGTGGCCGAGGCTAGGCTGGGCCGTCGGAGTCGGGGTGCTTGTGCTCTCAGCGATCACCTTCGCTGTGTGCGTACGCGGTGCGGTGTTCCCCGGCCCCGGCCATCTGCTGCCGGTGGCCCTGGTGGGCGGCCTGGCGATGCACGCCGTGGCCCCCTACAGCGGCCTCTCCGCGCTGTATGTGGTCGTCTACGCCGCACCGTACCGCCTGTCGCTGAGGTGGGCGGCCGCGTTCGTGGCCGCTGACATCGGCGGGACAACCCTGGTATCTCTTCTGCTCCGTTTGCCCGTCCCGGAGACGTTCGGGACCACAATGGGGCTCTGCTACAGCGCGATCCTGGCCTTCCTGCTGCGCCAGCTCACGCTGAGCAGGGAACTGGCCGATTCGCGGGCCCGCGAATCGGCCCAGGCCGAGCGCGCCCACCTGGCCAGGGAGATCCACGACATCCTGGCCCATGCCCAGTCCGCGCAGATCGTCCACCTGGAGGGGGCGCGGCTGTTACTGGAGCGCGGCGACGTGCCCACCGCGCTGGATCGGGTCAACCGCGCCGTACGGCTGGCCCGTAGCGGCCTGGAGGAGACCAAGCGGGCCTTGGACGCGCTGCGCGGCCAGGACATACGGCTGTTGGAGCTCCTGGAGCGGCTGGCCGTGGAGCACCGGTCGGCCGGCGGCGCGCTGTGTGAGGTGGAGGTCGGCGGCGACGTCTCCGCCTTGCCCGCCGGCGCCCGCTTGGCGGTGGCCCGCACCGCGCAGGAGGCGCTGACCAACGTGCGCAAACACGCGCCCGGCGCGGCGGTCACGGTCACGTTGCGCAACGTAGGCGGCTGGTGTGAGCTGAAGGTCCGCGACGACGGCGGCGCGGCGCCGGTGCAGGACGGCGCCGGTTACGGCCTGGTCGGCATGCGGGAACGCGCCGAGCTGCTCGGTGGCTCGCTCACGGCCGGCCCGGAGGGCGACGGCTTCCGTGTCCTGCTGCGACTGCCTGCGGGGGCGGCGTCGTGACCGTGCGGGTGCTCGTGGCCGACGACCAGACAGTGGTCAGGGAAGGCTTGGTGCTGCTGCTCGCCTTGCTGCCCGATGTGGAGGTCGCGGGCACGGCCGCCGACGGCGAGCAGGCGGTACGGTTGGCCGCTTCGGAGATCCCCGACGTGGTGCTGATGGACCTGCGGATGCCCAGGATGGACGGAGTGGAGGCGACCCGCAGGATCCGCGCCTCCCATCCCGGCATCCAGGTGGTGGTGCTGACGACCTACTCCGACGACGAATCGGTGTTCGCCGCGCTGCGCGCCGGGGCACGCGGCTACCTGACCAAGGACACCGACGCCGAGACCCTGGCCAGGGCCATCGCCACCGTGTCCGGTGGGCAGGCGCACTTCGATCCCGAGGTGCAACGGCGGCTGGCCGAGGAGGTCGCCGGACGGGCCCACCGATCCAGCAATTCCCCCGACGGCCTGACTCCGCGCGAGGCCGAGGTACTGCGGCTGATCGCGGCGGGCAGGTCGAACGCGCAGATCGCCGGTGAGCTGTTCATCTCGGCGGCCACCGTCAAGACACACATCAACAACCTGTTCGCCAAGGCGGGCCTGCGAGACCGCGCCCAGGCCGTTACCTATGCCTACCGTCACGGTCTGGGAGAGTGAGCTCAACGTCCGATAATGGTTGCCGTCCTCGCGTATACAGGCGACGTTGCAGCATTGAGCTCCGGGTTGTCCATCACCGCGCCGAACGCGTGCAGCAGCACGTAGCCGAGTTCGCCGCCCTCGTGGATCGAGCCCGGGGTCGGCACCGACGGGTGGCTGGGGATTCCCCCCGGGTGCGGAGAACTGGCGGAACAGCGAGCCCCGGTCCGGGCGGTACCTCGGCCGCTGTTGCCGACGAACCGGTCCGGGAGCGACTCACAGGCCGAGGCCGTTGATGACGGCGGCGCCGTACAGCCTTCGCCTGTCAAGTGTGCACCCGGTGACCTGGGGAATCAGGCCAATTGGCTGCTTTACCCGGCCGTACACGCGCCGCCCCGTGCCGCAGTTCACCGGCGCCACCTGGGGCGGCCGCTTCCGCACAGGGGAGATGAGCGATGCGGGTCCATGCCGTACCTGCCCCGATGACCGTCGCCTCCGACGCCCGGCTCGCCGACGTGGTCTTCGCCAGCGACCGGGTGAACAGCGACATGGTCCTGTTCCAGCGCCGGTCGGCCGGCGGCTGGCGTCCCGTGACGGCGAGGCGGTTCGCGGCCGACGTTCGCAGCCTGGCGGCAGGCTTCCTCGCGAGCGAGGACCTCGCCGCCCTGCGACCGTCGTTCCTGCTGGCGGTGCCCAGGGTGTTCGAGCGGGTCTACAACGATGCCCAGCAGCGGGCTCATGCTGAGGGCAAGGGGAGGATCTTCGACTGGGCCGACCGGACCGCCGTCGCCTACAGCCAGGCACTGGACGATGGGCGGCCGGGCCGGCGCTTGCGCCTGGCACACTGCCTGTCCGACCGGCTGGTGTACCGGCGGCTGCGGGCCGCGCTCGGCGGCCGTGTCGGCTACGCCATCTCCGGCGGAGCGCCGCTGGGCGCCCGGCTGGGTCACTTCCTCAGAGGAGTCGGCATCACCGTGCTGGAAGGCTACGGGCTGACCGAGACCAGTGCCGCCGCGACCGTGAACCTGCCCCACGCGCAGAAGATCGGCACGGTGGGGCCGCCCCTCCCCGGCGTCGAGGTCCGGATCGCCGACGACGGCGAGATCCTGATCAAAGGCCCGATCGTGTTCCAGGGTTACTGGCGCAACGAACAGTCCACCACGGAGAGCCGGACCGCCGACGGGTGGCTGCGCACCGGCGATGTCGGCGCCCTCGACGAGAACGGGTTCCTCGCGATCTCGGGCCGCAAGAAGGAGATCATCGTCACTGCCGGCGGCAAGAACCTCGCCCCGGAGCCGCTCGAGGACCGCCTGCGCACCCACCCGCTCATCAGTCAGGCGGTGGTCGTCGGCGACCGGCGGCCGTACACCGCCACGCTGATCACCCTGGACGCCGAGGCGCTGGCGTCATGGAAGCGGGCCGTCGGCAGACCCGAGCAGGCTGGCCCCGCCGAGCTGCGCGACGATCCGGACCTGCTGGCCAGGTTGCAGACGGCTGTGGACGAGGCCAACACGACGGTGAGCCGGGCCGAGTCGATCCGCAGGTTCCGAATCCTTCCGGTCGACCTGACCGAGGAGAACGGATATCTGACCCCGACCATGAAGGTCAAGCGTGCCTTGGTCCACAAGGACTTCGCGGCCGACATCGAGGAGCTGTACCGCTGAGCACCAGACGCCAGGACCGGCGGACCCGCCAGGTCGCGGGGGCGCGATCGACGATGGATCGACTGGTGGCGTCCACGCCGGCGTCCCGTGACCGGGTGGTCGACGCCGCCCGTGCGCTGTGCATCGTGGTCGTCACCCTCTGGCACTGGACATTGTCGATCACCCACCGCACCGCCGACGGCAGCCTGACCATGCCCAATCCGATCCATGCCGTGCCCGGTGGCTGGCTGGCCACCTGGGTGCTGCAGATCATGCCGGTGTTCTTCCTGGTCGGCGGGTACGCCAACCTGGTCGGCTGGCAACGGGCTCGGGAACGCGGGACGACCGCCGGCCGGTTCGTCCGGGACCGGCTGCGCCGGCTGCTGTGGCCGACCGCCGTCTGGGCCGTGGTCTGGCTCGCCGGTGAGCTGCTCGCGGCCGTCCTGCCCGGCGCGCACCGATGGATGTGGGAGTGGTTCCCCGGCTACCTGACGCCGCTGTGGTTCCTGGGCGTGTACGGCCTGCTGATCGCCGCGGTGCCGATCACCGTGCGCCTGCACGACCGCTACGGAGCCGGCGTCCTGGTGGCGCTCGTGCTGCTGATCATCCTCGGCAGCGTGGCGCACCGCGGTGCCGGCCTGGCCTGGGCGGGCTGGGTGACCGCCGCCCTGGTGTGGCTGTTCTGCCACCAGCTCGGCTACGCCTGGCGCAGCTGGGAGCTGGGGCGGCGGCCGCCGGCGCAGCGGCTGGCGGTCGCCGGAGCCGGTCTGGCCGGGCTGGTCGGGCTGACCGTGGGAGTGGGCTACCCCCTGTCGATGGTGTCCACCACCGGCGCCGCCGAATCCAACATCTTCCCGACCAACGCCGCCATCGCCGCCCTGGCCGTCTTCCAGCTCGGGCTGCTGGTCCTGGTCACGCCGGCCGCCGAGCGCCTGCTGCGCCGGCCGGCCGTCTGGAAGCCGGTCGTGGCCCTCAACGTGGTCGCGTTGACCATCTTTCTCTGGCACATGACGGCGTACCTGGTGGTGCTGTGGGCCTATCAAGGGCTTGGTGGCACGCTGGCGGCGGAGCCGACCGCCGGTTGGTGGGCACAGCGCTGGCTATGGCTGCTGGCCCCGTCGGCCGTGCTCGCCGTGCTGGCCGTCGTGTTCGCCCGCGTGGAGCTTGCCGCCCGCCGACCTCGGAAAGGGGCAGGTCGCTGAGCTCGGCACCCGCAAAAAGCGCCGCGTGTGAGGAGCGGCCGTTCCGTCACGATCTGGATCGTCAAGATCGTGATCGGATACAGAACGCCCCGGACAAGGTGCCGGTAGGTCCCGACGACCCGTGCTTCAGGCGCCTCCGGGGCTGGGGCACGCAGCGCTCCTGAAGGCCGCTGACGAGGGGCGACGGGCAGCGCGGATAAAATGTACCGACCCCCGCACCGCCGGGGCCCTGACCAAGGGCTCCTGCCTACGGAGGTGAGCGCGTCATGGTGTTCGACCAGGCGGATCTACGCGAGCTGGCGGCCTTCGGCGACGAGGTCGGTGTGCTGTCGCTCTACACCACGATGGAGCCGGGCACGCAGTCCGGTCGGACCCGGCTGCGCAACGAGATCGCCGCGCTGCGCCAGGAGCTGGCCGCAGGCTCCGACCAGGAGCGGGCCAGGCTCGTGGACCTGCGCCTCGACCTGCTGGAGCCGCGGATCACCGAGTTGCTCGACCCGGCCGGTCCCGGTCTCGGGCGTGCCCTGTTCGCGCAGGTGGCCGGTGAGGAGGTGCGTAACGCGTGGGTTCAGCTCCCGGTGGGTGTCCTCGCCGTGCTGAAGGAGCACGCTTATCTGCTGCCGCTCGTGACCGCCGTACAGGCCGACAAGCCCGCCGGGGTGGTCAGGGTGGGGCGTGACGGCGTGCGGCTGTTCGACTGCCGCTACGGCCTGGCCGACGAGCTGGAGCCGGTCGGCTTCGACCTGGCGACGGCGGGCTCGTCCAGAGAGGCGACGCTGCCGGGGCTCTCCCGGCGCGGCATCCACCCCGACCGCTTCGACCAGCGCGTGGAGGAGCACCTGACCAGGTTCCTGCGCGAGTCGGCCCCGCACGTGGCCGGGCAGGCGCGGCGGCTGGGCTGGGAGACGCTGCTGCTGGTGGGCGATCCCCGCGACACCTCGGTGCTGCGCGAGGCGCTGCCGGCGGAGAGGGAGATCGTCCAGGTGGACGCCGTGCTCGATCCAGCCCTGTCGCCGTCGGAGGTGCTGGAGTTCGTCCGCCCCACACTCGACGAGGTGCGGGCCAGGCATGACGCCGCCCTGGCCGTACGCGCCCGGGACCTGGCCCTGTCGGGCGGTAACGGCGCGGTGGGCCTCGACGACATCCTCTCCCTGCTGCGGCAGGGCCGGGTCGAGCACCTGCTGCTCGACCCGGCGGGCGGGTGGAACGCCGATCCCGTCGCCGTCGCCCCCGAGGAGCTGGAGGAGGAGATGTTCGAGCTAGCCTTCGAGCACGGAGGCGACGTCACCGTGCTGGAGACCCGAGCGGCGGAGGAGCTCGCCGAGGCGGGCGGAGTGGCGGCGATGCTGCGCTGGTGAGCGGTCGCCGTGCGCTCCTGGACCGTCGCCCCGACGCCGTCGCCGGCCCTCCTACCGCGCCCGCCACGACCGCGCCACCGGGCGTGGCGGGCCGCCTCACTGTCCCGACCGCGACTGTCGGCGTCGGCCTGGAGTGCTTGGACATCGGTGAGCTGGCTGTGCGGGCGTCAGCGAACTCCTCGCCTGCGCACTCTTTCACGTCGAGGGCCTGCGCACCCAGCGCATCCCCGGCGCGATCGGCGGGATCGGGGACGCCACGATCGTGGGCATGGCGGAACGGGTCCTCGACCGGCTCCACCCGGCGCATCCGGTGCGGGCTCAATCCGGCGGGCGGAAGGCCGCGCAGAGGCGTTCCAGGCCGATACCGCTGATCATCAGGCGTTCCTTGGCGTTGCCGAGCAGGCCGGCGGTCCAGGTGACCGATCCGCCGTCGCCGAGGTCGACGTCGCCGCCGGCCGGAGTGGCGGCGCGGATCCCGAAGCATACGCCGCCGTAGTAGCCGCGGCCGGCGGCGCGGTCGTCGTCGAAGGCGAACCCGGTACCGGGGTGCTCCTGCGCGAGCCGGTCCAGGACCTTCTCGCGCAGCGCCCGGCGGTGGCGCCCGCCGGTCAGGTCCGTGACGGACACGCGCACGTTCGTGGCCTCGTAACCGAGGGCGCGGGCCTCCCGCAGGAGGTCGAGGTGGACGCCGATCTGCTCGGTCAGGGCGGCCGTCTCGAAGGCGAACGAGCCCTCGTCGCGACCGGCGGTACACAGGCCCAGCAGCGAGAAGTGCGCCGCCATGCCCGGCCCGAAGGCCTGGGCGCGCACCACGCGGTGAACGGCCCCGAGCCGGACCCGCCGGCGTGAGCGCGGATCGGCCCCGAGCAGGTCCCGCCGGCGTACCGCGCACTCCAGAGCCAGCACGTTGGTGACGTCCGCGACGACCTCCGAGGTACGGACCGTGGTGACGACCTTGTTCTGGTCCGCGGTGGCCACCGACGAGACGGTGCCCAGCGGGCACAGCGGCGACAACTGCACCGCGGTGAAGGCATGCCGGCCGAGCCGTCGGAGCACCATAGCCTCCAGGCGTGCCAGCTCACCGGCGTCCAGCGGCGACGGCCGGGTGAAGCGGTTGTCCTCATAGGCCTTCAGCAGGCGCGCGGGCGTCACCGCGGCGGCACGCCGGCGGGAGACCTCGATCAGCAGCGTCTGCAGATCGGTGGGGGACAACCGCTCGGCCAGCACCTCCAGCACCTCGGGAACGGCTCCCTCGCGCAGGATCCGGCCGAGCCAACGCTCACGCGTCCGCGCCGCCGGCAGATCTTCACTATGGTCGAACGCCTCACTCATCGACCTATCGTGGCGGTTTTCCGGACGCCCTCGCACCGGGTTTTCCTACCGTCCCCATACCGCCTCCAGAGGGAGCGGCGTTTCGCGGCGTGCCTGTTGATCAGGTGGGCGACCGAACGGGCGAGGTAGCACGGCAGTGAGCGTTTGCCGACCGCCGCCAGCGCCACGCGCTTCATCGCGGAAACGACGTCCGCCGTCCAGGACGCCACCCGGGAGGTCCCTAAGATCGCCGGCGACTGGCCCGGGCCTCTGCGAGCCGGGTGGCTCATGTCACATCCGTCCTTGTCACACTTCGCCGGGCCGCTCCGTCAATGGGGTATGACCAGCGACAACGACAAGGAGCACACCATGAACGCTCGTCTCAACCTGTTCGGCAACGACTTCGCGGCCAAGGCGCTGAAGCACTTCGTCGGGGCGAGCCAGGCGGTCAAGGACTCCAGCCTGCCGGCCACGACCCGGGAGCTGGTGCAGCTGCGCGCCAGCCAGATCAACGGCTGCGCCTTCTGCGTCGACATGCACACCAAGGACGCCGCGCACGCCGGGGAGAGCTCGGTGCGGCTCAACCTGGTCGCGGCCTGGCGGGAGGCCACGGTGTTCACCGAGGCCGAGCGCGCCGCCCTGGAGCTGGCGGAGGAGGGCACCCGCCTCGCGGACGCTGCCGGCGGCGTCTCCGACGACGTGTGGGCGAACGCCGCCAAGCACTACGACGAGGAGCAGCTCACCGCCCTGGTGACGCTCATCGCCACCATCAACGCCTTCAACCGCCTGAACGTCATCACCCAGCAGCCGGCCGGCGACTACCAGCCCGGCCAGTTCGGGTAACCAGATCGGGGAAGGAACGCGGCCGCCGGCGCCGGACGGCGACCGGCGGCTCACCGGTCGGCGGCACGTGGCGGTGTCACAGGCCGGCGCTCGTCACTCGCCGAGGAGCCGCCACGTGGTGAGGGCGATCCTGGCCCGGGTCAGCCCGGCCTGTTCGGTGAGGTCGATGCTCAGGGCCTTGCCGATCTGTTCGACCCGGCGGGCGATGCTGCTGTGGTGCAGGTGCAGAAGGTCGGCGGCCTGGCGCAGGGAGCCGGTGGCGCAGTAGGCGTCCAAGGTGTCCAGGTCCTCCGGAGTGCCGGCCAGCCGGTCGATCGCCGCCACGTCGGGGTTGCCGCGCGCGACCTCCGGCGGAATCTCGGCCAGCAGCGCCAGCGCGCCCAGGTCCTCGTAGCGCACGACCGGCCGGCGCGCGGTGGTGTAGCGCAGGGCGGTGCGCGCCTGCTGCCAGGACACGCAAGGGCCGGCCGCGGAACCGATGCCCGCCCGCGCGCCCGCGGAAAGGCGGCTCTGGTCGACGGTGGTGGCCAGGATGACGCCCACGCCGCCGACCGACGCCGCCCTGACCGGGCGTGCCGGGCAGATCAGGCCGCCGACCTGGTCGAGCGGGAGCCGTGACCGTACGGCGACGACGCGTACGGGCAGGTCGGCGGCGAAGCCCAGCAGCCGCAGCGCCCGCGCTCTGGCGGCGTCCTCGCTGCCGGGGCTGATCGCCAGCTCGACGAGGGCCGGGTCGGCCATGGTGGTGCTGGCCGGGCCGTACCTCTCGACGACCGCCGCGACGGCGATGCCGAGCCGGTCCAGCAGCAGCTCGTCGAGCGGCAAGGGAGGGGCGGAGCGTTCCAGCCAGACCGTGCCGACCTCCTCGTCGTCGAGGGTGATCGGCGCCGTGGTGGACGCGGGCGCCGGCGGGCCGGCCGCCTGCCTGCCGTCGGGCGAGAAGCGGACCACGCGGTCCGGGTCGTGCAGCCTGATGCCCGCCACGCAGCCGGCCAGGTTGGCCGAGGCCCGGGCGAGTGCCGGGAGATCCACCCGGCGGCGCATCAGCGTGTCGTAGAACATGACGACCCGGAGCGCCCCTCCGGCCTCCGCGTCCAGGTGCGACAGCCGTACAGCCAGTGCCTCCATGCAGGGAAGAGTACGCGACGATCGGTGCGCGGCCGAGCCGTGATGGGCGACGGATGGCGGATGACCTGGTGGGCCGGCGCCGCGAGGATGAGCGGCATGGATCCCGAACTCGAAGCTTTCATCCCGTTGTTCCCCCGAGCCGACCTGCGCGACCCGATCGCCGAGCGCGACAGCTTCGCCGCCCTGGCCGCGTCGGTGGCGCCTCCGGACACGACGGGCCTGGAGATCGAGGACCATGTCGTGCCCGCCGGCTCCGGCGTGCCGATCCGCGTCTACCGCCCCCGGCAGGCCGGCCAGGGCGCCATCGTGTGGATGCACGGCGGCGGCTGGGTCATGGGCGACCTCGACACCGAACACCCCTGGGCCGCGCGGCTGGCCGAGGTCTCCGGCACGGTGGTGATCTCGGTCGGCTATCGTCTGGCGCCCGAACACCCCTTCCCGGCCGCCCTCGACGACTCCTACGCCGTCCTCGCCTGGGCGGCCGAGCACGCCGGGCGGCTCGGCCTCGACCCCGCCCGCATCGCCGTCGGCGGACACAGCGCCGGCGGCGGGCTGGCCGCCGGCATGGCCCTGCGAGCCCGCGACGAGCACGGCCCGCGGATCTGCTTCCAGCTGCTCAACCAGCCCGGCCTCGACGACCGGCAGCAGACGTGGTCGGCCCGCACCTTCACCGACACCCCCTGGATGAACCGGGACAAGGTGAGCTCCGCCTGGGGCCACTACCTCGGCGGCGCCCCCGCCACCCCGTACGCGGCCCCGGCACGCGCGGAAGACCTGACCGGCCTGCCTCCCGCCTACATCGCCACGGCCGAGCTGTGCCCCAACCGCGACGAGGACATCATGTACGCCACCCGCCTGCTCCAGGCCGGCGTCTCGGTCGAGCTCCACCAGTGGGCGGGCACCTTCCACGGCTCCCAGGCCATCCTGTCCGCCGAGGTCTCACAACGTCAGATCGCCGAGCTCGGCACCGTGCTCCACCGCGCCCTCGCCGGCTGACGCCATCCGCCACCACCACCGCTCAGGAAACGCGATGAGATCCACGACCACGGGAGAGCCATGACCGCGACCGACCTCGCCCCGGCCAGGGAGCAGCCCGCTCGCCAGCCGGATGCCGTAACAGGGTCGGCACCGGCATGACAGGACTGCTGCGCCCGTACGGGTGGGCTTTCGCCGCCGTCGTCCTGCTCCAGATGGTCGGCGCAGTCGCCGGCCTGGCGCCGCTGCTCGCCGTCGTCGAGGTGGGCCGGGTCCTGCTCTCGCCGGGCCCCGCCGACCCGGGCCATGTCTGGGCCGTCGTGACGGCGGGCGCGGCCGGCCTGCTGGTCCGGCTGCTGTTCACGGCCGCGTCGTCGGGGATCGGGCACGTCCTCGACGGTGCGGTGCAGCTGACGCTCCGCAGGCGGCTGGCGGCGCGGCTGGGGCGCGTACCGATCGGGTGGTTCTCCCGGCGCGGGTCCGGAGAAGTGGCCAAGGTGGTGGGCGAGGACGTCAGCGCCGTGCACCCGTTCATCGCCCACGCCCCCGGCGAGCTCGTCTCGGCCTTCGTCGTGCCGCTGGTGTCGCTGGTCTACCTGTTCGCCGTCGACTGGCGGCTCACGCTGATCACCCTGATCCCGGTGGCCCTGGCGGTGGCGACGGTCCCCCTGATGATGGTGCCGGCCCGGCTGCGCGAGCAGGAGGAGTTCGACGCGGCGATGGGACGGATCGCGGATTCCACCGTCGAGTTCGTGCAGGGCATCGCGGTGGTCAAGGCGTTCGGTGGGGCCGAGCGCGCCCACCGCACGTTCATCCGGGCCGCGGACGACTTCGTCGACGTCTTCGTCCGGTGGGTGCGCACCATGTCGCTGATCGCCGCGGCGATGCAGCTGGCGCTGTCGCCGCCGTTCGTGCTGCTGGTCGTGCTGATCGGCGGCGCGGCGCTGATCACGTCCGGCGGCATGGCCCCCGCGGACCTGCTGCCCTTCCTGCTGCTCGGGCTGGGCCTGACCGCGCCGGTCGCGGCCCTCGGCCACGGCTTCGACGACCTCCAGGCCGCCCGGCGGGCGGTGAGCCGGATCAAGGACGTGCTCGAGGTGCCGCCTCTGCCGGAGCCGGCCGAACCCGCCTCGCCGCGAGGGCACCGGGTCGAGCTGCGTGACGTGCGGTTCGCCTACGACGACGGCCGCGAGGTGTTGCGCGGGATCGACCTGGTGCTGGAACCAGGGACGGTCACCGCGCTCGTCGGGCCGTCGGGGAGCGGCAAGTCCACGCTGGTCCAGCTGTTGCCGCGGTTCTTCGACCCGGTGAGCGGCTCGGTCCTGCTCGGCGGCGTCGACCTGCGCGAGCTCGGGAGCGGCGAGCTCTACCGGATGGTCTCGTTCGTCTTCCAGGACGTCCGCCTGCTGCGCGCCCCGGTCGCCGACAACATCGCCCTGGCGGTGCCGCACGCCGGGCACGACGAGGTGGTCCGCGCCGCCCGGCTGGCCGGCATTCACGACCGCATCCTGGAGCTGCCCCGAGGGTACGACACCGTGATCGGGGACGACGCGCGGCTGTCGGGCGGCGAAGCGCAGCGGGTCGCGATCGCACGCGCGCTGCTGGCCGACACACCCGTCCTGGTGCTCGACGAGGCGACCGCGTTCGCCGACCCGCAGACCGAGCAGGCCGTACGCCGGGCGCTGGCGACGCTGGACGGCGATCGCACAGTCCTCGTCATCGCCCACCGCCTGGAGACGGTCGCCGACGCCGACACCGTCGTGATGCTGGAGAACGGGTCGATCGTCGAACGCGGCAGCCCCGCCGAACTGCTGGCGCGCAACGGAAGGTTCGCCGCGTTCTGGCGCTCCCGGCGGATCGCCGGCGCGGCCGGGCCCCACGGCGGCCCGGAGCAAGGAGATGAGCCCCGATGATCCACATGCTGCTGCGTGTGCTGGGACACGAGTACGCCAGGACGATGCGCCGCACCATGGCCCTCATGACGATCACGGCGACGGCCGAGGGACTGTCGTACGCGCTGCTCGTCCCCGTGCTGCGGGCGTTGCTCGGGGGTTCGCCCGCGGACGCCTGGCCGTGGCTGGTGGCGTTCGGGGCCGCGGTCGCCGCCTACGCCGTGCTCCGCTACGCCAGTGACCTGTCCGGCATGCGCGTCGGGACGACGATGTTGCGCGGCATGTACCACCGGCTCGGCGAGCACCTGGCCCGGCTGCCCATCGGCTGGTACGACGCCGGCCGGGTCGGCGAGGTGTCCGTCATGGCCGGCCGCGGGCTGCTGGCGGCGATGAGCGTGGCGGCGCATCTGCTGGCGCCGTTCGTCTCCGCGGTGGTGACGCCCCTGACGATCGTGGCCGTGATGCTCGTCTTCGATTGGCGTATGGGGCTGGCGGCGCTGGCGGGCGTACCCGTCGTGGCGGCGATCCAGTGGTGGACGGTCCGCTCGACGACCGCCACGGACGCCGAGCGCCACGAGCGCGACCACGAGGCGAGCGGGCGCGTCATCGAGTACCTCCAGGCCCAGCCGGTGCTGCGGGCCGGCGGCCGGACCACGGAACGTTTCACGCTGCTCGACGACTCGCTGCGCGGGGTGCAGCGGGCGTCCCGGCGTACCGTGCTGGCCGCGCTGCCGGGTGTGGTGGGGCTGACGGTCGTGGTGCAGGCGCTCTTCACCGTGCTGCTGGTCCTCGGTGCCTACCTCGTGCTCGGCGGGAGCATCGGCGCGGCGGAGGTGCTGACGATCCTGGTGCTGGCCGCCCGGTGCGCCGACCCGCTGCTGTCGCTGTCGGACATCGGCGGCAAACTGCGCGGCGCCCGGTCCGAGCTGGACCGGCTGGACGAGGTGTTGCGGACGGATCCGCTGCCGGAGCCGGCCGAGCCGATCGAGCCGGCGGGGCATGACCTGGAGCTCGCGTCCGTCACCTTCCGGCACGGCGACCGTACGGTGTTCGACGACGTGTCGTTGTCCGTGCCGCAGGGGCAGCGGCTCGCCGTCGTGGGGCCGTCGGGGGCGGGGAAGAGCACCCTGCTGCAGGTGCTCGCGCGCTTCTACGACGTGGACGCGGGCGCGGTGCGCATGGGAGGCGTGGACGTGCGCGCGATCGACACCAAGGTGCTCATGGAGCGGATCGCCATCGTCTTCCAGCACGTCTATCTCTTCGACGGGACCATCGAGGAGAACGTACGTCTCGGCCGTCCCGGCGCGACCGAGGCGGAGGTGCGGGCGGCGGCGACGGCGGCGCGGCTCGACGAGGTGATCGAGCGGCTGCCCGGCGGATGGGAGACGAACGTCGGCGAGGGCGGCTCGCTGCTGTCGGGCGGCGAGCGCCAGCGGGTCTCGATCGCGCGTGCGCTGCTGAAGGACGCGCCCGTCGTGCTGCTGGACGAGGTGACCTCCGCGCTGGACCCGGTGAACGAGGCGGCCGTGCACGAGGGGATCGAGCGGCTCATGGCGGGCCGGACGGTGGTGATGGTGGCGCACCGCATGCGGACCGTTCAGCGCGCCGACCGGGTCGTCTTCCTCGACGGCGGCCGGATCGTGGAGGAAGGCACCCACGACGAGCTGCTGCGCCTTGGCGGACGCTATGCCGGGTTCTGGGAGGTCTCCCATCGCGCGGCCGCCCCGGGCTGAGCACCGGTGGCCCTTCCCCCGGCCGGGGTTCCCGAGCACCCCGACGGCCCGCGGCGCCCTGGGCGTTTCGCCGACCCGGCCGGGGGAACCGGGGCAGCCCAGGACGAGGGAAGGCGGGCGGAGATGGCGCGCAGGCTGGTGGCGATCGGCAATCCGGCGGCGGGCGGCGACGACGACGAAACCCGGCAGGCGGTGCTGCGCACGCTGGAGAGCGAGGCCGACATCGTGGCCCCCGCCACGGCGACACCCGAGGATGTCGGCCGCGTCCTGGCCGGGTACGCCGACCGCGACCCCGTCGTGATGGGCGGCGACGGCACCCTGCACACCGTGCTGGAGGCGCTGCTCGCCCGCGGCGAACTCGCCGACCGGCCGGTGGGGCTGATCCCCATGGGCACCGGCAACGACCTGGCCCGCTTTCTGGGCGTCCCGCTGGACCCCGGGAAGGCCGCGCTGACGGTGCTGCACGGCACCGAACGGCCGCTGGACCTGCTGGTCGACGACGAGGGCGGGATCGTGATGAACGCCGTGCACGTCGGCGTCGGCGCGCTGGCCTCGGAGCAGGCGGCCCCGCTCAAGCCGGTGCTGCGCCGGGCCGCGTACGCCGTGGGCGCGCTCCTCGCCGGGGCACGCAGCCGGGGCTGGCGGCTGCGGGTACGCGCTGACGGCGTCGTCGTCGCGTCCGGCCGCCGGCGGGTGCTCATGGTGGGCGTCGGGAACGGCGCCACGATCGGCGGCGGCACCCCGCTGGCGCCGGACGCGTGCCCGGACGACGGGCTGGCCGACGTGATCGTCTCCTTCGCCGTCTCCCCCTGGGCACGGCTGGCGTACGGGCTACGGTTGCGGCGCGGCGAGCACCCCGAGCGCGGTGACGTGGTCACCATGCGGGCGGGCAGGGTCGTCATCGAGGGCGAGCCCGTACCGGCCAACGCCGACGGCGAACTGCTCCCGGCCTCGCCCGTCTGGTCCTGGACCGTACGCCCCAGGGCCTGGCGGCTCATCGCACCAGACGAGTGACACAGGTCGAGGGTCGGCGGGCCGGGTGAGCGGCCGCCGGTCGCGCCGGACCGTGACGCTTGACGCTTGTGAGATCATCGGTCAGATACGCGTGATGATCGCTCGCCGGCCGCCCCGCCTGGAGGCGGGCCGCTTCCGCCGGCGCGCGGCGGATGGGAGGCTCCCATGTCGTTGTCCGGCCGGCTCATTCTGGTGTTACCCCTGGTGGCGACGTTCGCGGCGGGCGGTGGCGAGGCCCGCGCGGCGGTCGCGGCCGTCGCGCCACCGGCGGTCATCGAGGCCGACTTCCCCGACCCCGACGTCATCCAGGCCGGATCCACCTTCTACGCCTACTCCACCAGCAGCCGGGCCGGCCGCATCCAGGTGGCCGACGCGCCGTCGCCCACCGGGCCGTGGACCGTGCGCGGTGACGCCCTGCCCGGCAAGCCGAGCTGGGCGGGCGACGGCGGTTTCTGGGCGCCTGACGTGACGCGCCGCGCGGACGGCCAGTACCTCATGTACTTCACCGGCCCGAGCACCGCGACCGGGCGCATGTGCATCGGCGCCGCGCTGTCGCCCACCCCGCTCGGCCCGTTCCGGCCCATCGGCGACTCCCCGCTCGTCTGCGACCCCGCCGAGGGCGGCGACATCGACCCGTCGAGCTTCGTCGATGCGGACGGCACGCGCTATCTGCTGTACAAGAACGACGGCAACGCCGTGGGCAAGCCCACCGTCATCTGGTTGCAGCAGGTGCAGGCCGACGGCGTCACCTTCACCGGGCCCAGGAGGGAGCTCATCCGCAACGACCGCCCGGAGGAGGCCGGCGTGATCGAGGCGCCGGTGCTGGTCAAACGCCCGTCGCAGTACGTGTTGTTCTACTCGGGCGGCTCCTACACCGGCAACTCGTACTTCACCGGTTACGCCACCGCCCCTTCGCTCACCGGCCCCTACACCAAGGCGTACCGGCCGCTCATGACGACCGGCACGTTCGACGGCGCGGTGCAGGGCCCTGGCGGCACCGACGTGCTGGGCGACCGTGTCTTCTTCCACGGCTGGGTGGGCGACGCGCGCTGGATGTACACCGCGGACCTCGGCTGGGCGAACGACTATCCCGTCGTGCGCGGCAGCCGGGTGCGGTACGAGGCCGAGCGCGGCACGGTCAACCACGCGGAGGTCCGCACGGGCGCGGCCGGCGCGTCGCAGGGCGCCGTGGTGGCCAAGCTGGACCACGCCGACAGCTGGGTCGACATCAAGGTGTTCGCGCCGGTGGCGGGCGACTACACCGCGAACGTCGCGTACGCCGCCGGATACGGCGACGCCCAGCACGCCCTGACGGTGAACGGGGCGGCGCGGGCCACCGTGGACTATCCCGACCGGGGGTGGGACAACTGGACGCAGGTCAAGGCGACGGTCACCCTGGTCGCGGGCTGGAACACGCTGCGCCTGCAACACCTGACGCGGTGGGCCGAGCTGGACTACGTCGAACTCGCCTGATCGGGCCGGCCGCGCGGCGACGTAGGCGACGGGCACCTCGCCCCAGTGCGGGCGGGGCCGTGCGACGACCGCGGCCTCCTGCACGGCCGGATGGTCCACCAGGGCGTCCCCCACCTCGGCGGAGGCGATCCTGCACGTAGCCGTCGCGGTGGCTCACCGCCAGGTCGCCCGTACGGAATCAGCCGTCGGGGGCGGCCTTGCCGGTGGCGGCGGGGTCGCGGTGGTGGCCCACCATGACGTCGTTGCCGCGCATCGCGGTCTCGCCGACGGTGGCAGCGTCGGCCGGCACGTCGTCACCGTGCTCGTCGACGACCCTGACGCGCTGGGCGATCACGTTGCCCACGCCCTGCCGGGCGGTCACCGCTGCCGGGCCGGCGGGGTCGAGGACGGCCCATTCCGGCTGCGGCCTGGCGGATGGCCGCGGGCCCGTACGTCTCGGTGAGGCCGTACAGGTGGATCAGCGCGATTTGCCCGGCGCCCTCGCGGCGGCGACACCGTTGACCGCCCGTTCCAGCCGGCCTTCCCGGCAAGCCGGCGGAAACGACCGCTGGTGGCGGGCGCCGTGGCGGTGGCGGAGGCCGCGCTGCTGATGACGAACGCCGCCACCACGACCGTCCCACCCGGCACCACGA
>NZ_JAAAHR010000087.1:0-36947 GCF_009908215.1 Nonomuraea sp. K271
AGCTCGAGGAGGAGGAGTTGGCGGCCGATCCCGTCGTGGCCGCCGCGTGGGCGCACGCGCGGGCCACCACGCCGTTGCGCGCCGGTGAACACCTGGCGGTCAGCCGGCTGTGGATCTCGCCGCCGTACGGGTGGAATTCGCCGGTGATGGATGTGATCCAGTGGCGTGTGATCGCCAACTGTCTGCGGGCCGAGCGCATGGCATGGTCATATATCGCGATTCGGCGGGCGAACCAGACGTGGACCGAGCGCCTACGGCGTTGCGGGATGCGCGACATCGCCGAGCAGCCCCGGCTGGAGAACGACCCGTACACCCTGTTCGTCCACGACTGGCGCGCGGTGCCGGCGCAGGCCTGGCTGGACCGCGTGAACCGCATGCTCGTCGCGGGCCCCGCCGACGGCCAGCGGGCCGCGACCGCGGGCCTCGCGGTGTTGTCCCAGGCGGAGTTCGCCGACGCGATCCGCAAGGCGCTGCGCCACCTGTGGCGGACCGACGCGCTGGCCGCCTCCCCGCTGACGCGCACCAGGCTGGTCGCCGAGCGGGCGGGGAACGACCCGGCCACGGCACTGGGTGACCTGCTCCGGCAGGCGATCGATGACTTGCGCGAAGATCCGCGTGCGGTCAAGTTCCACCGGGCGATGGCCGTCACGTACCTCCAGGACACGCCCACCCAGGAGGCGGCCGCGGAACGGCTCGGCCTCCCGTTCACCACCTACCGCCGCCACCTGACGGCCGGCATCGAACGGGTCTGCGCCTGCCTGTGGCACCGGGAGCTGTACGGCGCGGACGCGCCGGCGTACCGGCCGGGCTGAGCCGGCGCGCACTGGTCCCTTCCGCCGGGTGAAACGGGACCTGCCACCTCAGTCCGGCAGGACCCGAGCCCGGGTCGGCCGCGAACCGAAGCGCACCTCCGCGCCGGAGCGCCGCCCGGCCACCTCCGCCGCCTCCGCGTCCGCATCCCCGACCGGCTCGATCAGGTCCTCCATCGTGCAGCCGAAAATGTCCAGCAGGGCCATCAGCACGCGCAGGTTCAGCCGTTCCGGCCGCTCTGCGACCAGCCGGTAGACCTGGCTCTGCGACAGCGGAAAACCCCGTTCGGCCAGGAGCGGGCGCAGGTCGGCGGTGGCGTACAGGCCGCGGGCGGCCATCACCTCGCGCAGGCGCCAGCGGTAGTCGAACTCCGCCGTCACGCCGTTCCCCCCACCGTACGGACACAGGCCGCGGTCGTCACCGCGAAGCTGTGCCCGACCTGCTTCTGCACGAACGCCAGGTCGGAGCCGTCCTCAAGGAGATGCGCCATGTACGCCGTGCGCATGCAGTGCGGGGTCAGCGCCCGGTCCAGGTCGAGCGCGTCCCGGTAGGCCGCGAACCGGTCCTCGATCTCCCTGATCCCCAGCCGGCTGCCCCGCTCGGTCAGCCAGAGCGCGTCCTGGTCATTGCCGCGGTACCGGGGCCGGATGTGGTGCAGATAGTCTTGGACCGCCTCCACCGCCCACGGCATGAGACTGACGACCGTTCGCCGCTGCGGCGGGAGGCCCCCGATCCGCCTGCCGGCCCTGATGTCCAGGGAGCCGAACCTGCCCAGCTCCGGGACGCCGGCGTGGGGGACGAAGTCGTACACGTCCAACCCCGACGCCTCCGAGCAGCGCAGCCCCCACGCGTAGAGCACCTTGAAGACGGTGGCGTCCCGGTAGCGGGCCAGAGCCCCCTTGCGGCCGTGTCGCAGGGCCACCTCCACCTGGTCGTCGGCGTGGTCGAGGAAGAGCTGCACCTCCTCGCGGGTCATCGGCCGGCGCGCGGGGTCGCCCCGGTAGCCGGTGAGGTTCGTGTTGGCGCTCCAGTCGTTGAAGACCTGGGCCGGCGCCCTGCCGAAACGGGCCTCGCACTCCACCGGCCACCCGTGGCGCGGCGAGGTGACGTAGTCGCAGAAGAGCCGCAGCGCGCTCTGGTAGCGGCGCACCGTCGACTGCGCCCTGCGCCGCTCCACCAGGTGAGCGATCCACCTGCCGACGTGCTCGGACGACCACTGCCACGGGTAGGCGGCGGCGAACGTGGCGAACCGGCGTACCGCCTGCTCGCGGAAGGCGATCGTCGGCGGCTGGAGGCGCCGCGCGCCGGCCTGCTGCCGCGACCAGCCCTCCAGCATCGAGTCGAAGACGACGGCTTCCTCGCTCGGCCCGGTGGCACTGCCATAGCCGTACATGCTCGTTCCCCCTCTGGTCCCCGAATCCCGCGTCGCTCAGGCGCCCGCCGGCGCACGGGAGGGCCCGCCTCGGCGTGCCGGCGGCATGGTGCCCGCCGCCGAAAGTGTCGGCTGTTCGGCTGGCCGGTTTTTAGTCCATTCACTGTCCACTTCCTGAGCGAACCTGTGAGCAGGAACGATGGGCCTGTCCGTCTACGGTCGAGCCGACGCGGAGGCTGGGTGCGGCGCTCCCAGGAGGACCGCGGCCTTCTCCCGCGCACCGCCCCGGCCGAAGGTGGAGCGCATGAGCAACGCGCCCACTGTGTTGACCTCCGCCGTGTCGACCTCCGCGCCGAAGGCCGGCCGCCGGTGGTGGCTCCTGCTGCCGGCCGCGCTGGCCGCCGGCCTCGTCATCCACGCCGTACACCCGCAGGTGACCGGCCACCCCGCAGCCGGCACGACCGCACAAGGAGCACAGCCGATGGCAGGACCCGGCGCGCTGGTGGTCGCCGGTGCCACCGTCCACGTCACACCGTCACGGACGGTACGCGGAGAGTTGTGGGCCGAGAACGGACGAATCACCCACGTCGGCCCGCGCGAGGAACAATCATCCCGTCCGGCCGGGGCCCGGGTGATCGAGGCGGACGGTGCGTACGTTGTCCCGCTGCTCGTGGACTCCGCGGTACGCGCACAACCCGCACACCAGCGCGGTCACTACGACCTGACCGTCGGCAACCCGGCCACCTTCGCCGTCACGCGGGCGCGCGTCAGCGAATCCCAGATCAGGCAGATGCTGATGATCCAGCCGCGCGACCTGCTCGCCATCACCACATCAGGACATGTCCAAGCATGGCAAGGCCAGCCCACCCACCCCGCCGGCACCCTCGCCGGAGAGCGCCGGACCTGGCACGGAGTCTGGGTCGACGACTCTCATGAGCTGGAACAGCACCTGCTCCCCGACGGGCGCTACACCGAGACCCGTCACGGCCGGACCGACGCCTACACGGGCAGATACTGGGCCCGCGACGACCGCGTCACCTACCTCGACGACACCGGCTTCTGGGCCTTCGGACAAATGGTCGACGGCGTACTCCACCATTCCGGCTTCGTCATGCGCAAACGCCCCGGGTGATCGCCTAAGTGAGCAGGGCGTTCAGCTGGGCATAGTCCATGAGCGGTGACGTCGGCGTCGTGGCCCAGCCGGTCCAGAACGCCCGGCCTGGTCGCGAACCACGCCATGTCCGGTCCCGGCGGCCCGGCCCGAAGGAAAACCCGTCGCGGTGGCGGCACGGGTGAACTAGCGTCGGCGGGCATGATGCTGCCCCGCGAACGACCCCCCTTCGTCGCCGACGAGCGCACGCAACTCGTCGGCTGGCTCGACATGCAGCGCGCGATCGTGCAGTGGAAGTGCGAGGGGCTGTCGGAGGAGGACGCGCACCGCTCCGTCCTGCCGACCTCGCCTCTCATGACGGTGGCCGGCGTGCTCTCCCACCTGCGCTGGACGGAGCACTGCTGGTTCGAGGCGCTCTTCCTGGGCCGGTCCACCGCCGGCAACCCTGCGTTCGACGAGGATGCGGAGGAGGGCGCCGACATGATCGTCGACGGCGTGCCGACGGCCCGGCTGCTCGACGACTACGAGCGCCAGTGCCGGACCTCCAACGAGATCATCGCCGCCCATTCGCTCGACGACGTCGGCAAGCATCCCGAGTTCCGCTCCGCCCAGGCGAGCCTGCGCTGGATGGTGATCCACATGGTCGAGGAGACCGCCAGGCACGCCGGCCACCTCGACACGATCCGCGAGCTGCTCGACGGGAAGAAGGGCTACTACTAAAGCCCCAGGACCTCGGCGGGTTCGGCGATGATGCGCTGGATGATCATCCCGGCGGCCCCCAGCACCGCCGCGTCCGGACCGGTCCCCGAGACCACCAGCTCGGGCGGGGCGCCGCGCATGTGCGCCAGCCTGGTCCCCAGCCCGTCGGCCACCGGCCCTTCCAGCCAGGGGAACACCGGCGCGAAGACCCCGCCGAGCACGATCATGCCCGGGTCGAGCAGGTGCACGGCCGAGGTGAGCGCCACGCCGAGGGCGTGCCCGGCCCGCTCGCACGTCTCCCGCGCCCGCCGGTCGCCCGACTCCAGCCGCGACACCAGCTCGGAGACCGAGTCCAGCTCCCCGAGCAGCGTGTCCTGCCCGGCGTAGACCTCCAGGCAGCCCCGGCCGCCGCACCGGCACGCGGGCCCGTCGGGCACGACGACGACGTGGCCCAGCTCGCCCGCCAGCCCGAAGGTGCCCCTGAACAGGCTGCCGGCCACGACGAGCCCGGCCCCGATGCCGATCTCGCCCGAGACGTAGAGGAAGTCCGTCTCCCGCGCGCCGAACCACAACTCGCCGAGCGCCGCCAGGTTGGCCTCGTTGTCGATGGCGAACGGCAGGTCGACGAGGTCGCCCACCCGTACGTCCCGCCAGCCGAGGTGCGGCGCGCTGCGCAGCGTCTCGCCCTCGACGGTGCCGGGCACGGCGAGCGCGGCGCCGATGACCCGCAGCCCGTCCGCCTCGGCCTCGGCGATGGTCTCCTTGGCCAGGTCGCGCAGCAGGTGCAGGATGTGCTCGGGGTCGGAGTTGCGGTTGTCGGCCGGGCGGGTGCGGCGCAGGCGTACGGTGCGGGTCAGGTCGACCACGCACGCCGCCAGATAGTCGATGTTGATCTCCAGCCCCAGCGTGGCCACCCGGTGGCCGCTCAGGCTCACGGCGACGCCTGGCCGGCCCCGCTCGCCGCCCCGTACGGCGCCGCGCTCGGTCACCACCCCCGCTTCCAGCAGGTCGGCGACCAGGCTGGACACGGTGGTCTTGGTGAGCCCGGTCAGCTCGGCGAGCGCGGCGCGGGTGTGCGGGCCGGACCGATGGATCTCCCCGAGTACTACGGCCAGGTTACGGGCACGCATGGAATCATGACGGACCCCTCTTGACGCGACCATGCTCACCTCCTCAGGATTATGTACAGATTATGGACTAAAGGCCAAAAGGACGCACCATGACCGCATTCACGCCCACCCCCGACGACCGCTTCACCTTCGGCCTCTGGACCGTCGGGTGGCAGGCCCGCGACCCGTTCGGCGACGCCTCCAGGCCGCCGCTCGACCCGGTCGAGAGCGTGCACCGCCTGGCCGAGCTCGGCGCGTACGGCGTCACCTTCCACGACGACGACCTTGTCGCGGTCGAACCCGACCGCGACAAGGCCATCGCGGCGTTCAGGAAGGCCCTCGACGAGACCGGCATGAAAGTGCCGATGGCCACCACCAACCTCTTCACCCACCCGGTCTTCAAGGACGGTGCGTTCACCAGCAACGACCGCGACGTACGGCGCTACGCCCTGCGCAAGGTCATCCGCAACATCGACCTGGCCGCCTCGCTGGGCGCGAAGACGTACGTCTGCTGGGGCGGGCGCGAGGGCGCCGAGTCCGACGCCGCCAAGGACGTCAGGGCGGCCATGGAGCGCTACAAGGAGGGCCTGGACCTGCTCTGCGCGTACGTCCGGGAGCGCGGCTACGACCTGCGCTTCGCCCTGGAGCCCAAGCCCAACGAGCCCCGCGGCGACATCCTGCTGCCCACGATCGGCCACGCCCTGGCGCTGATCAACGAGCTGGAGCACCCGGAGATGGTGGGCCTCAACCCCGAGGTCGGCCACGAGCAGATGGCCGGGCTCAACTTCGTGCACGGCATCGCCCAGGCGCTGTGGCACGGCAAGCTCTTCCACATCGACCTCAACGGCCAGCACGGGCCGAAGTACGACCAGGACCTGATCTTCGGCCACGGCGACCTCAAGAGCGCCTTCTTCCTGGTCGACCTGCTGGAGAACGGCGGCTACGACGGCCCCCGCCACTTCGACTACAAGCCGCTGCGCACCGAGGACCCCGAGGACGTGTGGGCGTCGGCGGCGGCGAACATGCGCACCTACCTGATCCTCAAGGAGAAGTCCCGCGCCTACCGGGCCGACCCGGAGGTGCGGGAGGCCCTGCGCGCCTCCCGCGTGGACGAGCTCGCCCAGCCCACCCTCGCGGCCGGTGAGACGTGGACCGACCTGGCGGGCGACGACTTCGACCCCGAGGCCGCGGCCAAGCGCGGCTTCCACTTCACCCGGCTCAACCAGCTCGCGCTCGAGCACCTCATGGGGGTACGCGGATGACCAAACCCATCAGTGTTCAGCTCTACACCGTCAGGGAGCCGCTGACCGCGGACCGCGACGACGTGCTACGGCGGATCTCGGAGATCGGCTACACCGCGGTCGAGCCGTACGATCCCACCTCCGACCCCAAGGGGTTCCGCCAGGTCGCCGACGACCTGGGGCTCAGCGTGTCGAGCACGCACGCGGGCGCCCTGCTCCGGCAGGAGCCCGCCGAGGTCTTCGACGCGGTCGCCACGCTCGGCACGGACCTGGTGATCGTCCCCGCCGGCATCGCGCACGAGGAGTTCACCACCGCCGACGGCGTCGCCCGTGCGGCCGACCTGCTCAACGGCCTGGCCGAGCAGGCGGCCGGGCACGGGATGCGGATCGGCTACCACAACCACTGGTGGGAGCTGGAGCCGAAGATCGACGGCCGGCACGCCATCGAGGTGCTGGCCGACCGGCTGGCTCCCGAGGTGTTCCTGGAGATCGACGCCTACTGGGCGGCGGTGGGCGGCGCCGACGTGCCCGCCCTGCTGGGCCGCCTCGGGGAGCGCGTGATCGCGCTGCACGTCAAGGACGGCCCGGTGGTCAAGGGAGAGCCGCACACCGCGGTCGGCAGGGGCGTCATGCCCGTGCCTGAGATCCTCGCCGCCGCCCCGGACGCCTGGCGCGTCGTCGAGCTCGACGAATGCGCCACCGACATCTTCGCCGCCCTGGCGGACAGTCACGCCTATCTCACCTCCTTGGAGAGCCTTTGAGTAACGGCCCCGTCGGCGTCGCCCTCGTCGGCGCCGGAGTCATCAGTGGCCAGTACCTCCGCAACCTCACCTCCTTCCCCGACGTGCGCGTGCTCGCCGTCGCGGACCTCGACGCCGATCGGGCCGCGACCGTCGCCCGCGAGCACGGCGTACCCGTCTCCGGCGACCTCTCCACGGCGCTCGCGCTGCCCGAGGTGGAGATCGTCGTCAATCTCACCGTGCCGTCCGCGCACGCGGCCGTAGCGCTGGAGTCCCTGCGCGCCGGCAAGCACGTGTACGGGGAGAAGCCCTTCGCCATGGACATGGACGAGGGGGCGAAGGTCGTGGCCGAGGCCGCCAACCGGGGCCTGCGTCTCGGGTGCGCCCCCGACACCTTCCTGGGCGCCGGGCTCCAGTCGGCCCTTCACGCCCTGCGCTCGGGCCTCATCGGCACGCCGGTCGCCGTCGCGGCGGCCACGCAGAGCCTCGGCCCCGAGTCGTGGCACCCCAACCCCGAGTTCTTCTACCAGCCGGGCGGCGGCCCGCTGTTCGACCTCGGCCCCTACTACCTGACCGCGCTCGTGTCCCTGCTCGGCCCGGTCGAGCGGGTCGCGGCCGGCACGCGGAAGGCCCGCGGGCAGCGCGTCGTCGGCTCGGGGCCCAAGGAGGGCGCAATCTTCCCCGTCGATGTCCCCACCCACGTCAACGCCCTGCTGGACTTCCCCGGCGCGGCCACGGCGACGGCGACCTTCAGCTTCGACTCGCCCGTCAACCGCAGGATGATCGAGGTCATCGGCACGGAGGGAGCGCTGTCGCTTCCCGATCCCAACACGTTCGAGGGTCCGCTGCTGGCCCGCGGCCTGCGCGACACGGACTGGCGCGAGCTGCCCGTGTCGGGGACCACGGTGAGCCGCGGCATCGGCGTGCTGGACCTGGCCAGGTCGCTGCGCGCGGGCACGCCGCACCGGGCGTCGGGCGAGCTGGCCTATCACGTGCTGGAGCTCATGTCGGCGATCGCGCAGTCCGGCGAGGCCTCGGAGTTCCGTCCCGTCACCTCCACCGCGACCGCACCTGAGCCGCTTCCCGCAGACTGGGATCCGCACGCGGCCACCCTGTCCTGATCCGCATGCCCTGGTGATCGTTCGACGCCGCGGTCGGCGAGCACGACCGCGGCGTCCCCTTCACCCTGGCCCGGCCCGCGGGCGTTGTCAGGTGGGCCGACGACCGGCGCAGCGAACGACCGAGACGGACCGGACAAGTATCGCGTTGGCTTGAACCGGCCCGAGCCGCAAGAATGGCGCGATGGTGGAAAGTGCCGAGACCGACTGGGTCTCCAGGTTCGCGGACGAGGTGATCTCCGAGGCGGAGAGACGCGCTCCGGGCAAACCGATCGTCTGCGCATCGGGGTTGAGCCCGTCAGGCCCGATCCACCTGGGCAACCTGCGTGAGGTCATGACTCCCCACCTGGTCGCCGACGAGATCAGGCGGCGCGGCCTCGACTGCGTGCACCTGCTGTCGTGGGACGACTACGACCGCTTCCGCCGGGTCCCCGCGGGCATCGACCCGTCCTGGGCCGAGCACATCGGCAAGCCGCTGACCTCCGTGCCCGCCCCTCCGGGCAGCGTGCACGCCAACTGGGCCGAGCACTTCAAGGCGCCGCTGAACGAAGCGCTCAAAGAACTGGGCATCGACTGCCACGGCATCAGCCAGACGGAGCAGTACACCTCGGGCGCCTACCGCGAGCAGATCCTGCGGGCGGTGCGTGAGCGGTCGGCGATCGACGCCGTGCTGTCGCGCTACCGCACGAAGCAGGTCGAGGACTATTTCCCGTACAAGCCCTACTGCCACCTGTGCGAGCGCGACCTGACGACGGTCACCGCCTACGACGACGAGACCACCGAGCTGGCCTACACCTGCGAGTGCGGCTTCGGCGAGACGGTCCGGCTGGCCGAGCACGACCACGGCAAGCTGGTGTGGAAGGTCGACTGGCCGATGCGCTGGGCGCACGAGGGCGTGATCTTCGAGCCGTCCGGGGTCGACCACCACTCCCCCGGCTCCGCCTGGATCGTCGGCGGCCAGATCGTGGGCGAGGTGTTCGGCGGCCGGCAGCCCATCGGCCCCATGTACGCGTTCGTCGGCATCACCGGCATGGCCAAGATGAGCAGTTCCAAGGGCGACGTGCCGACCCCGGCCGACGCCCTGGAGATCATGGAGGCGCCGGTGCTGCGCTGGCTGTACGCCCGCCGCAAGCCCCAGCAGTCCTTCAAGATCGCCTTCGACCAGGAGATCCAGCGCCTCTACGACGAGTGGGACGCCCTGGGCCGCAAGGTCGCCACCGGCCAGGCCCAGCCCGCCGAGCTGGCGGCGTACAAGCGCGCGGTCGGCACCGCCACCGGCCCGCTGCCCGCCACGACGCACCCGGTCCCCTACCGCACGCTGGCCTCCGTCCTCGACATCACGACGGGGCACGCCGGGCAGACGCTGCGCATCCTGCGCGACCTCGACGCGGTGGCCTCGCTCGACGACGCCCGCCCGCGCCTGGACAAGGCGCAGGCCTGGGTCGACGACCACATGCCCGCCGACCAGCGCACCCGCGTGCGCGGCACCCCCGACCAGGAGCTGCTCGACTCGCTCGACCCCGACGCCCGCGAGTCGCTGCGGCTGCTGGCCGACGGCCTCGACGACTGGACGATCGAGGGCCTCACCACGCTGGTGTACGGCGTGCCGAAGGTCCAGGCCGGGCTGCCGGCCGACGCCAAGGCGACGCCGGAGCTGAAGGCGGCGCAGCGGGCCTTCTTCGCCCTGCTCTACAAGCTGCTGGTCGGCCGCGAGACCGGCCCGAGGCTGCCCACGCTGCTGATGGCCGTCGGCGCCGACCGGGTGCGCAAACTCGTCGGCGCATGAACGACGTCCGGGTCCCGCGGCGCGTGCCCGGGGTCGTCCTGATCACCGGCATCTCGGCCGCCGGCAAGTCCACCGTGGCGCAGGCCCTGGCCGAGCGGCTGCCGCGCTCGGCCCACGTGCGCGGTGACGTGTTCCGGCGCATGGTGGTCGGCGGCCGGGCCGAGATGACGCCCGAGGCGCCGGACGAAGCGCTGCGCCAACTCGATCTGCGTTACCGTATCGCGGCACAAACGGCGGATCTGTATTACGAAGCCGGATTCACGCCAATTGTTCAGGACGTCATTCTTGGCAGGGATCTGGAGCGGTTTACGAGAATGGTCCGTTCTCGTCCTCTTCATGTGGTCGTCCTCGTTCCAGACCCGGCCACCGTGGAGCGCCGCGAGCGGGCGCGCGACAAGAGCGGCTACGCGGGCGGATGGACGATCGCCCAGCTCGACGCCGCACTGCGCGACGAGACACCGCGCCTCGGCCTGTGGCTCGACACGTCGCCGCAGAGCCCGGAAGAAACCGTGGACGAGATTCTTTCTCGGATGAGCGAGGCTGAAATAAAGGACAATTCCCATTAATTCCTGCCCATGCAAGGAATCGTCAAGTGAACTGCATGTGAAAGGGAGGATTTTTCTGCCATGGACAAGCAGCCTTTCGCCGCCAGCGTCAGTGTCATCGTTCCCGCGATGAACGAGGCGGAGAACCTCCCCCACGTGTTCGCCACGCTGCCCGACTGGATCGACGAGGTGATCCTTGTCGACGGCAACTCGACCGACGACACCGTCGCCGTGGCGCGCGAGTTGCGCCCCGGCCTCCGGGTCGTCACGCAGACGCGGCGCGGCAAGGGCAACGCCCTCATCGAAGGCTTCCAGGCCGCCCAGGGCGACATCATCGTCATGATCGACGCTGACGGGTCCACCAACGGCCGGGAGATCCGCTCGTTCGTCGCCACGCTCGTCAACGGCGCCGACTTCGCCAAGGGTTCCCGGTACGCCCCCGGCGGCGGGTCCGACGACCTCAGCCCGATCCGCTCCCTCGGCAACAGGGTCCTCACCGGGCTGACCAACCTCCTTTACGGCACCCGCTACACCGACCTCTGCTACGGCTACATCGCCTTCTGGACCCGCCACCTCGACGCCCTCGACCTCGACTGCGACGGCTTCGAGATCGAGACCCTCATGAACGTCAGGGCCGCCCGGGCCGGCCTCGTCATCCGCGAGGTCCCCAGCCACGAGCGCTCCCGCATCCACGGCGAGAGCAACCTGAACGCGCTGCGCGACGGCTGGCGGGTGCTCAGGACGATCCTGCGCGAGCGCGGTCGCGGCCGCTCCGTCACGGCACAGGCTCAGGTGGCGCTGGCGAAGTGAGCCAGTGGCACTCGCCACACGACAAGTGACATCCTTTGACAATGCGCTACATAGTGATCGGGGCGGGAGCAGTCGGGGGAACCATCGGGGCCCGGCTGTTCCAAGGCGGCCACGACGTTCTGCTCATCGCGAGAGGCGCGCACTACGACACTCTCCACCGTGACGGCCTGCGCCTGATCACTCCCGAATCCGACGAGACCCTCGACATTCCCGCCGCCGACGGCCCCGTGCCCACCCGCGACGGCGACGTGCTGATCCTGGCCACCAAGTCGCAGGACACCGTCGCCGCGCTGAGCCCGTGGCCGACCGGCCTGCCCGTGGTCTGCGCCCAGAACGGCGTGGCCAACGAGCGCATGGCGCTGCGGCGGTTCGAGCACGTCTACGGCATGTGCGTGTGGCTGCCCGCCGAGCACCTGCGGCCGGGCGTGGTGACCGCGAACGGCGATCCGTACTCCGGCATGCTGCATGTCGGGCGTTATCCACAGGGTGTGGACGAACTCGCCGAGCAGATCGCCACCGACCTCGGCAAGCACGGACTCGTCGGGCGGGCCACCCCCGAAGTGATGCGCTGGAAATACGGCAAACTGATCGGCAACCTGGGCAACGCCGTCGAGGCCCTGCTCGGCCGCGTCGACGGCATGGGCGAGGTGGTCACGCGGGCCAGGGTCGAGGCCATGGCCGTGCTCGACACGGCCGGCATCGCGTACGCGACGAGCGAGGAGGAGGCGGAGGTGCGCGGCCGGCGCGTGGGCATCCTGCCGATCGAGGGCGCCGAGCGCGGCGGCGGGTCGTCGTGGCAGAGCCTGGCCAGGGGCAGCGGCTCGATCGAGGCCGACTACCTCAACGGCGAGATCGTCCTGCTCGGCCGGCTGCACGGCGTGCCCACCCCGGTCAACGAGGTGCTGCGGCGGGAGGCCGACCGGGCGGCCCGCGAGAAGCTGCCGCCCGCATCGATGCGGCTGGAGACGCTGCGGGCCCTCATCGACGAGCGTTGCGCAACCTGATCCCGCTGAACTCCAGCGAGCTCGCCGTCACCTCGTTCCAGAACGGCCACAGGTCGGTCATCACCCTGAGCTGGATGCCGGCCTCCTCGTGCAACTCGAACACGTCGCCGACCTGCTCGGGCGAACCCAGCGGTGTCACGGGCACCGTCGCCACCATGGCGTGCGGCGGTTCACCGATGGGCTTGAAGTCGTCGTCGGGTAGCCGGTAGGCGTAGAGCCGTACGTCCATCATGGCCCCCAGCCAGCCGTACTCGACGGCGTGGACCCGATCACCGCAGCCCGCGCCGACGATCCGGTCGAGATCCTCCTGAGTGGTGCGCGGCCCGGCCCACGCCATCGCCCGCGGGCAGGCCCGGGGGAACCAGTAGTCGGGGCACCGGTCATGGCCGACCGCCCAGACGTAGGGCTCGCTCCGCACCGACGTCGGCGCGACATGGGGCACGAACCGCTCGATCGTCGGGTCCTCGGAAAAGTGCAGCACCTCGCCCGGTCCAGGTCTCATGAACGCCATCATGGCGCATACCCCGCCGCCGCAGGGGCAGGGGAAACCCGCTCTGACGACAAGGGGTGAGTTTGGATGATCTTTTTAGGTGTGCTCCTGGTCCTGCTCGCCGGCGCCGCCGTCGCACTGGTCCTCACCGAGGAGAGCGCCAGGTACATCCTGTTCGGATACACGTTCGAGCCGAATCACCTGGAGATGTTCCTCGCCGGTGCGGCCGTCGCGGCCGTCCTGCTCGTGGGCTTCTGGCTGATCGGCTCGGGCTCGCGCAGGACCGCCAGGCAGCGCCGCAGGCTGCGCAGCGCCAAGGCCGAGGCCTCCAGCCGGGTGGCCCGGCTGGAGGACGAGAAACGGGATCTGGAACGCAAGCTCGAACACGACGGCACCTCTGGTGACCGGCTCGTGTCGCGCGGCCCCGAGACCACGCGTCCGTGACGCCGGTCAGGCGTCCACGCTCTGGCGTGAGGGCAGCAGGTTGCCTTCACGCCAGAGCGCGTACGCGGTGATCAGCGCGCCGAGCCCTTCCCAGAGCCCGACGCCGAAGAACTTGCCCGGCGCCGCGCCCGTCAGCACCAGCGTGGTGAACACCGCGAACGTCACGAGCCTGAACGGCACCGTCCAGCGGAAGAACGGGGTGTAGTTCGCCGAGGCCGCGAAGACGTAGTAGACGCCCATGTTGACGGCCGCCATCGACGAAGCGGCCATGTAGACCAGGGTGTAGTCTCCCGGCGGCCTGGTGTCGAGCACCTCGAAACCCAGTATGACCAGCAGGGTGCCGGGAGAAATCAGACCGAGCAGGCCAAGGGCGAAGGCGAGGAACCCGAAGACCGCGATGGTCCAACCGGAAAAAGAACGCGGGAGACGCACAGAAATCCTTCCAAAGGGGGGTGTACTCTGCGAGGCGATCTCATCATGCACCCGGAGGTCGCATGCCCCCCACGCGTGGCCGCCCCATCGCGCTGAAAATCCTGATTCTTCTCCTCGTCCCGCTGCTGTCCCTCGTGGGCCTGTGGGCGTTCGCCGCGGGCCTGACCGGCGGCGACGGCGTCCGACTGCTGGCCATCAACGAGTTGGCCGGCAACCTGGCCATCCCGTCCGAGCAGGTCAACATCCACCTGCAGAAGGAACGGCTCGTCTCGACGCAGTTCCTGGCCACCGGCCAGGGCGCGGGCAAGGTGGCCGAGCAGCGCAAGCTCACGGACCGGACCCTGGACACGTTCCGCAGGCTGACCAAGGCCCAGCAGGACCTGGCCCCCGGCATGACCACGCAGCTCAACGCGCTGAACGCCAAGCTCGGCCAACTGCCCGAGCTCCGTCGCGCGGTGGACGGCGGCACCGTCGGCCCGCTCGACATCGTCGAGGGCTACAGCCAGATCGTGGACGCGTCCTTCCGCATGTACGACGCCATGGTGCTGGTGCCCGACATGGCCCTCTACAAGCAGGCCAAGGCGATCACGATGCTCGGCGAGGCCAAGGACATGCTCTCCAGGGAGCAGGCCGTGATCGCGGTGGTGCTCGCCAAGGGCAAGGTCGAGCCCAGGGAACGGGGGGCGTTCACGGCCATGGTCGCCACCCGGCGGCTGCTGTACGCCCAGGCGCTCAACCACCTGGACGACGAGCTGCGCGGCCCGTACGAGCGGCTGGCCTCCTCGCCGGTCTATCTGGAATTCACGCGCACCGAGGACACCATCCGCGGGCAGCAGACCACCATCAGCCTCCCGCCCACGGCGGCCACCTGGTCCGTGGACGCCAAGAACCTGTGGCGGGCCGTCGAGCGCAACCAGAGCGCGGCCGTCCAGGGCATCACCCAGCGGGTCACGCCGACGGCCATCGGCATGCTGGTCAAGCTGGGCGTGGCGGGCGGCGTGGGCCTGGTCGCCGTCGTGGCCTCGATCGTGCTCTCGCTGCGCTTCCGCAGGCGCCTGGTGAGCGAGCTGGCCGGACTCCGCGACGCGGCCACGGAACTGGCCGAGGTGCGGCTGGCTGCGCTGATCAAGCGGCTGCGCGGGAACGTGGACCCGCCCACGCCCGAGGAGGTGGCGCCGCTGCAGGTCAGAACCAGCACCTCCGAGGTGAGCGACATCGTCCAGGCGTTCAACGAGGTGCAGTCCACGGCCGTCGAGGCCGCGCTGGGCCAGGCCAAGCTGCGGTACGGCGTCAGCCAGGTCTTCGTCAACCTGGCCAGGCGCAACCAGTCGCTGCTGCACCGGCAGCTGCTGCAGCTCGACAGCATGGAGCGGGCCACCGAGGAGCCCGAGACGCTGGCGGACCTGTTCAAGCTCGACCACCTCACCACCCGCATGCGCCGGCACGCGGAGAGCCTCATCATTCTGTCCGACCAGGCGCCGGGGCGCGGCTGGCGCAACCCGGTGGCGGTGCACGACGTGCTGCGCGCGGCCGTGGCGGAGATCGAGGAGTACGAGCGGGTCGAGGTGCTCCAGCCGCCGCCGGTCTCGCTGCTGGGCTCGGTGGTCACGGACGTGGCCCACCTGATGGCCGAGCTGGTGGAGAACGCCACGCTGTTCTCGCCGCCGCAGACCAAGGTGGACGTGCGCAGCTCCAGCACCGCGCACGGCCTCATGATCGAGGTCGAGGACCGCGGCCTCGGCCTGCCCCGCATCGAGCTCGACGAGCTCAACGACCGGCTGTCGAAGGTGCCGGAGTTCGACCTGGCACAGAGCGACCGGCTCGGCCTGTTCGTGGTCGGCAGGCTGGCTTCCAGGCACGGCATCAAGGTCACCCTGGCGCCCTCGCCGTACGGCGGGCTGACCGCGATGGTCGCCCTGCCCTCGTCGCTCCTGGCCGACCAGCCGGTGCTCAGCGGCCGCTGAGGGGCCCGTCAGCGGGCGTCGGATGGCGGGGCCCATGGGGCCCACGGCGTCGCAGACCGGGGTCACCTCCACGCCGGACACGGTGATCGGTCGGTGCGGCACCCGACAAGGCCACGCGTCGTTCAGGCGGCGACCGGCTCGCGCGGGACGTACTCGTTCTCGACGTCGGCGGCGTAGACGGCGCGGCGGCACTGGGCGCATCGGTACATGATCGGGCCCTCGTCGAGCTCGTTGTGGCACCGCGGGCAGTTGACGGTCTTCATGGTGCTCCCCCAGAAGTTCTCTTGGTCCTTATGGAACCCTCATCGAGTTGCGGGCATCCTGCACGCCACTGGATATGACGCCGCTGCGCCGATGGGAGTTGTGCTCTTCGGTACACCGAGCGCGGTAATCTTCCTCGCCCTGCGGTGTGGAGAAGAACATTGTCACGCGTCTACCCGGCGTTCGCCGGTCAAGACACGGGAACAGCCCTGGAATAGTCCAAGGGGGCTAGGCGTTTCATGGGTCAGATGGTGTGGTATGTTCCCACCAAGCGTTGAGCTCAGGCTCCGCTGATCTTCACCCAGTAGCCCCGCCCCGCTTCACGAGGGCCCGGCTCGTCTTCCTTTTCCCGCCGGCCCGTCACGGGTTCGGCGCATTCCCCTGAGGGGTTCATCATGTCTGTGCACACCGTTCCACAGCAGCGTGCCTCCACGTCGGTCCGGCATGTGACCGGCCTTCTGGATGTACGCGAAAAATCCGCATTCATTCGGGCGGGCCACCTGCCGGAACCCGGCGACGTCCGCCTTACCCCCGACAAGATCCGCCAGTACGACCTGCGCCCCGGCGACCACGTCACCGCCGCCTTCGCCGGCAACAAACTGGTCGACGTCGAGTCCGTCAACGGCTCCCCGCGATGGCGGGACCGCCCCCGCTTCGCCGACCTCACCCCCGTCCACCCGACGGAACGGCTCAGCATCGAGACCGAGTCGCTCAGCACACGCGTCATCGACCTGTTCGCCCCCATCGGCAAGGGGCAGCGCGGCCTCATCGTGGCGCCGCCCAAGGCCGGTAAGACCATGGTCATGCAGGCGCTGGCGGCCGGGATCTCCCGCAACCACCCCGAGGTGCATCTCATGGTCCTCCTGGTGGGCGAGCGGCCGGAAGAGGTCACCGAGATGCGCGCCACCATCGACGGCGAGGTCTTCTCCTCCACCTTCGACCACCCCGACCGCGACCACGCCGCCTTGGCCGAGCTGGCCGTCGAACGGGCCAAGCGGCTCGTCGAGGCGGGGCGGGACGTGGTGCTGCTGCTCGACTCGCTGACGCGGCTCGGACGCGCGTACAACAACCTGGCACCCGGCGGGGGGCGCGTGCTCACCGGCGGTATCGACGCCACCGCCCTCTACCCGCCCAAACGCTTCTTCGGCGCCGCCCGCGCCGTCGAGGGCGGCGGCTCGCTCACCATCCTCGCCACCGCGCTGGTCGACACCGGCTCGCGGATGGACAACAGCCTGTACGAGGAGTTCAAGGGCACCGGCAACATGGAGCTGCACCTGACCCGCGAGCTCGCCGAGCGGCGGCTGTACCCCGCCGTCGACCTCGACGCGTCGGGGACCAGGCGGGAGGAGATCCTGCTGCACCCGCAGGAACGGCAGGTCATCTGGCGGCTGCGCCGGATGCTCACGTCGCAGGAGAAACAGCAGGGGCTCGAGATGCTCGTCGGCAAGCTGCGCTCCACCCCCTCCAACGCCGCGTTCCTCCTCGAAGCGAGCGCATGACGTACGTGCACCAGAATGGGCGCATGCTGGCTGACATCGTCGACCATCTGATCTGTCCCGTGTGCCGTACGACGCTGCGGATCGACGCGGCGACGGTGCGGTGCGCGCAGGGGCACACGTTCGACGTGGCCAAGCAGGGATACGTGAGCCTTCTGGCCGGCGGGAGGCCGCCGGGCACCGCCGACACCGCCGCGATGGTGGCCGCGCGGGCCGCCTTCCTGGACGCCGGGCACTATGCCCCTCTCGCCGCCGCGCTCGCGGAGACCGTGCACGCGCACGTGGCACGGCGGGGAAAACATGAGTCCTCCACGGAAACGAATGACGACGCCGGGCCGAGGGCGTACCGTGGGGCGCACATGGAGGCCGGTGACGGCCCGGGGCCGGCCGGCCGCGGGCGCGGGCCGGGCATCGTCGACGGTCGTCGCGCGGAGGGCAGGGCCGCGCCGGTGATCGTCGATGCAGGAGCGGGCACCGGGCACTACCTGGCGGCCACGCTCGACGCGGTGAACGACGGCACCGGGATGGCATTCGATGTGTCGAAGCACGCTGTGCGCCGGGCGGCGCGGGCGCATCCGAGGGCGGGAGCGTTCGTGGCCGACGTGTGGCGGCCCCTTCCGATCCGGGACGGGGTGGCCGACGTGGTGATCGACGTGTTCGCGCCCAGGAACGGGCCGGAGTTCGGCAGGATTCTGCGGCCCGGCGGCGTCGCGGTGGTCGTCACTCCCGCGAAGGCGCATCTGAGCCCGCTGGTCGAGGAGCTGGGCCTGCTCTCCGTGGACGACGAGAAGGAGCGCAGGGTGGCCAGGAGCATGGAGGTGTTCACCGAGCGTGAGCGGCGCTCGGTGGAGTTCGAGATGGAGCTGGCGCACGGTGACATCGCCCGGGTGGTCGGGATGGGCCCCAGTGCGTGGCATACCGATACGGCTACGCTCGATGAGCGAATTGCCGCATTTCTCTCCCGAAACGTCGCGAAAGGACGTCATAAAGTAGTGACCCGCGCGGCGTTTCATCTGTCTATCTACGCGCCCGCACCCCGATCAAGTGCTGTTCCTTGACGGGCCGACGTTACCGATGTTACTGATGGGGCATTTAGTCCGAAATTCCCCCACATTTCCTAAGTATTTCCTCGGCACAGGCGCAATACTGGACGACATCCATCGCCCCGAGGCGAGGGACTTCAGATGGAGGGAGCGCGCCGGATGAAGGCGGAGGAACGCTGGCAGGCCAGGTTCCGGGCCTCGCGTATGACGCTGCCGTCCTGGGCGCGTCAGGCACCCAACCGCTCCATCTACCGTTCCAACGCCACAGGAACGTGGCAGGTCTACGCGTGGGACCGCGTGTCGGGCGCCACCCGCCAGGTCACCGACCGTCCCAGGGGCGCGGTGTACGCCGCCATCGACCCGACGGGCCAGTGGATCTACTGGTTCGCCGACACCGAGGGCGACGAGTTCGGCACGTGGTGGCGCCAGCCGTTCAACGGCGGCCCCGACGAACCGGTCGCCCCCGACGTACCGCCGGGGCAGCCCGGCGGCATCGCCCTGTCCGCGACGGGACTCGCGGCGATCAGCCTGGCCGGCGGTGGCGCGTTCCGCATCCATCTCGTACGCGCCGGCGACCCGTCCACGCTCCTGTACGAACACGCCGAGACCAACTGGGTGACCGACATATCACTCGACGGCTCTTTGATCGCCATCAACCACGGGGAGTACTCCGACTTCCGGCACCCGGCGCTCCGCGTCGTCCGCCCCAACGGCGACACCGTCGGCGAGCTCTACGACGGCCCCGGCAAAGGCGTCATCGGCCTCGGCTTCGCCCCCGTCATGGGCGACCGCCGGCTGCTCGCCCTGCACGAACGCCGCAGCCGCAACGAACCCCTGGTCTGGGACGCGATGACCGGCGAGCAGCGCGAGATCTGGCTGAAGGACTCCGGCGACCTCGCGGCCGAGTGGTACCACGACGGCCGCGGCCTGCTCATCCTGCGCGACGACCGCGCCCGCAGCCACCTGCACCGCTACGACCTCGCGGGCGGCGTGCTGAAACCCATCGAGACGCCGCACGGCGTGATCGACGCCGCCGCCCCACGTCCCGGCGGCCACGTCGAATACTCGTGGTCGAGCGCGTCCCACCCGCCGGTCATCCGGTCCAGCAACGAGCAGGTCGTGGTCAACTCGATCGGCCCGCCCGCCCCGCCGAGCGTCCCCGTGGAGGACCTCGACGTCGAGGGCGAGGGCGGCCGCATCCACGCGCTGGTCTCCAGGCCGGAGGCGGGCGTCGCCCCGTACCCCACGATCTTCCTGCTGCACGGCGGGCCGGAGATGCACGACCGCGACGCCTTCTCCCCCGAGGTCGCGGCCTGGGTGGACGCCGGGTTCGCGGTGGTGCGGGTCAACTACCGCGGCTCGACCGGCTACGGATCGGCCTGGCGCGACGCGCTGCGCAACGACGTCGGGCACACCGAGTTGGCCGACGTGGCCGCCGTGCACAGGTGCGTGGTCGAGCGCGGCGTCTCCGACCCCGGCCGGATGGTGCTCGCGGGCTCGGGCTGGGGCGGCTACCTCACGCTGCTCGGCCTCGGTACCCAGCCCGACCTGTGGACGGCCGGCATCGCCGCGGTGCCGCTCGCCTGCCACCAGACGTCGTACGAGGACGAGGCTGAGAGCCTGCGGGCCTACCACCGGGCGTTGTTCTGCGGTTCACCCGACGAGCAGCCGGAACGGTACGCCGCCAGTTCCCCGATCACCTACGTCGACCAGGTGCAGAGCCCGCTGCTGATCCTCGCGGGCGAGAACGACGCCCGCTGCCCGATGCGCCAGATCGAGAAATACGTCGCCAAGCTGGCCGAGCACGGGCGCGACCACGAGGTCTACACCTACGACGCCGCCGCGGGGTCGCTGCCGGTCTCGGAGCGCATCACCCAGGTCGCCTACCAGCTCGACTTCGCCCGCAAGCATGTCAAACTCCACTGACCATTGACATGTCGTAAGAAGTTGATCGAGCGGGCCACTTGATCGTCGGGCTTCTCCGCTGTCACCATCACGCCACCGCCGAGTCGGGAGGGCGTACTTTGAGCTCCACCTTCGTCACGTCACCGTGTTAGCGGGCGCGCAGCACCACGATCGCCAGGTCGTCGGCGCTCGGCTCGGAGGCGAAATCGGCCGCTCCCCTGCGGATGCGCTCGGCCACCGCCCTCGCCGACAACCCCGCGCACTCGGCCAGCAGCTTGGCCAGGCCGCCGTCGTCGTCGAGCAGCCGCCCGCCGGAGCGCCGCTCGGTCACCCCGTCGGTCACCGCCAGCAGCACGTCACCGTGGTCGAGGCGGACCGTGTCGGCCTCGAACATCACCTCGTGGAAGACCCCCAGCAGCGACTGCGGGGTGGTCACCGCCTCCACCTTGCCGCCCGCCCTGAGCCGCAGCGCCTCCGGGTGGCCCGCCGACACCAGGCGCAGCTCCAGCCCGGTCTCCACCGGCGTGATCTCGCCGTGCAGCAGCGTGAGGAACCTGGCCCGCTCGCCCTCTTCCAGGATCGCCTGGTTGAGCCGGCCGAGCACGGCCGCGACACCGTACCCCTCCCTGGCGAGCAGCCGCAGCGTGTGGCGGGCCAGGCCGGTCACGGCGGCGGCCTCGGGGCCTGTGCCGCAGACGTCGCCGATCGCGAAGCGCCACGACCCGTCGCCCGCCTTGAACAGGTCGTAGAAGTCGCCGCCGACCTCGTTGGCCTCGCCGGCGGGCTCGTAGATGACGCCGTAGTCGAGGCCGGGAACCTCGGGCTCGTTGGGCGGCAGCAGACTGCGCTGGAGCGCGCGGTTGGCGGCGGCCTGCTGGGCGTAGAGCCTGGCGTTGTCCATGGCGAGCGCGGCACGCCTGCCGATGTCCTCGGCGAACTGGGTGACCTCGTCGGGGAAACGGTCGGGCCGGCCCAGGCACATCATGCCGATGCTGCGGCCGCGCGCGGTGAGCGGCACCGCGAGGACGTGCGAGTCGTTCACGTGGAACGCCGAGGTCACCCTGGTGTCGGCGCCGTCGACGTCCATGTCGTCGAGCTGCTCGCGCAGGCCGTCGATCCTGGCCTCGTCGGCGTGCCAGAGATAGACCAGGCGCAGCGGGCCCGTGGCGTTGTCGGAGGTGTAGACGGCGCACCAGCTCGACAACCTCGGCACCACGACCTGGGCGACGATCGCGGGGACCATGTCGGGATCGAGCGTGCCGGCCAGCAGGTCGCTCGCGTCGGCGAGAAATCCCAGCCAGTGGGGGCCTCTGGAACTTTCCTCCAGCCATTCGGCTGCCACTCTGTCCGCCGAGCCAGGTACCGTGATCCTAGCCCAGTGGACACGGGAATCACCCGCGAAGGTGACTCCCCACTCTTCGACATTCGCGGAAGGAGCCTTTGGATCACCCTGGGAGAGGTTTTGCTGCCGCAACTCGACCTGCACCGCATCCCCAAAATGCTTCCAAATCACCTCAAAGGGCTCGTCGGCGACTTGTTCCGCCAAGTCTCCCGCCACCTGCTCCGCGGTGTGGAGCACGCCACTGGTGGCCCACGCGGTCATCACCTCGCGCGTGAACCTCATCGCAGCGGTCACAGCGGTCCCGCCCGGCGCGAACGTCGCAGCGAGCACCGCATGGGGAGAAGCAGTCATCCCAACGTGCCTACCACACTTCCCGTTGACTTGGGGTAAATCCAAGGACAGGACTACGAGCTACTCATCGTGACAGACTTGAATCACTCGCCGGAGCACGCCGCGAGTGAAGGAGGCCCCATGACCACGGCCAAAGCCACGCTAAGCCCGGAGGAGAGGACGTACACCGAGTCGGATCTCGTTCCCATCCTGGAGACACTCTTCTCCTGGCGGGACGGCGACTTCCGACGTCGGGTCCCTCACGCGCCTCCCGGCATACTCAGCGAGGTGCGGCTGCTGCTCAACGAAGTGGCCGACCGGCGCGAGCATCTGTCCAACGAGCTCGTTCGCGTACGCAAGGAAGTCGTCAAGGAAGGGCGCTTCGGCGAGCGGCTGACCCCCGGTCCCGGCGTCGGCGCCTGGGCGGAGAGCGTCGAGTCGGTCAACATCCTCATCGACGCCCTGGTCAGCCCGGTGAGCGGCGCGGCCGACGTCATCGACGCGGTGGCCAAGGGCGATCTGTCACGACGCATCGACCTCGACCGCACCGCGCGCGGCGAGGTGCGGCGGCTGGGCAAGGCCATCAACGGCATGGTCGACCAGCTCGCGCTCTTCAACACCGAGGTGACGAGGGTCGCCCGCGAAGCGGGCACGGAGGGCCGGCTGGGCGGCTCGGCCAACCTGCGCGGCATGTCGGGCAGCTGGCGCGACCTCACCGAGGCCGTCAACACGATGTCGTCCCGCGTGGCCGCGCAGGTGCGCGACATCGCGGTCGTGACCACCGCCGTGGCCAAGGGCGACCTGAGCCGCAAGGTGACGGTCGACGCCGTCGGCGAGATGTTCGAGCTGAAGAACACCGTCAACACGATGGTCGACCAGCTGTCCGGCTTCGCCGAAGAGGTGACGCGAGTCGCGCGCGAGGTGGGCACGGAGGGTCAGCTCGGCGGCCAGGCGCAGGTGCCCGGCGTGTCGGGGGTCTGGGAAGACCTCACCGACAACGTCAACTTCATGGCCAACAACCTCACCTCCCAGGTGCGCAGCATCGCGACCGTGGCGACGGCGGTGGCGCAGGGCAACCTGTCGAAGAAGATCACGGTCGACGCCCAGGGCGAGATCCTCCAGCTCAAGGACACCCTGAACACCATGGTCGACCAGCTGTCGTCCTTCGCCGACGAGGTGACCCGCGTCGCCCGGGAGGTCGGCACGGAGGGCAAGCTGGGCGGCCGCGCCGAGGTGAAGGGCGTGTCCGGGGTCTGGAAGGACCTCACCGACAACGTCAACTCGATGGCCAACAACCTCACCTATCAGGTGCGCAACATCGCCCAGGTGACCACGGCGGTCGCCAACGGCGACCTCACCCGCAAGATCGACGTCGACGCCCAGGGCGAGATCCTGGAGCTCAAGTCGACCATGAACACGATGGTCGAGCAGTTGTCGTTGTTCGCCTCCGAGGTGACCCGCGTCGCCCGGGAGGTCGGCACGGAGGGCCAGCTCGGCGGCCAGGCGCAGGTGCGCGGCGTGTCCGGGGTCTGGAAGGACCTCACCGACAACGTCAACTCGATGGCCAACAACCTGACCTCGCAGGTGCGCCAGATCGCGGCGGTGTCGTCCGCGGTGGCGCAGGGCAACCTGTCCAGGAAGATCACGGTCGACGCCCAGGGCGAGATCCTCCAGCTCAAGGACACCCTGAACACCATGGTCGACCAGCTGTCGTCCTTCGCCGACGAGGTGACCCGCGTCGCCCGGGAGGTCGGCACGGAGGGCCAGCTCGGCGGGCAGGCCCGGGTTCAGGGTGTGTCGGGCGTCTGGAAGGACCTCACCGACAACGTCAACTTCATGGCCAACAACCTGACCTCGCAGGTGCGCAACATCGCCGAGGTGACCACGGCGGTCGCCAACGGCGACCTCACCCGCAAGATCGACGTCGACGCCCAGGGCGAGATCCTCGCGCTGAAGACCACCATCAACCGCATGGTCGACCAGCTGTCGTCGTTCGCCTCCGAGGTCACGCGAGTCGCCCGCGAGGTGGGCTCCGAAGGACAGCTCGGCGGCCAGGCCCGGGTCGAGGGCGTCGAGGGCACGTGGAAGCGGCTCACCGAGAGCGTCAACGAGCTGGCCGGCAACCTCACCACGCAGGTGCGCGCCATCGCCACCGTGACCAGCGCCGTCGCGCGCGGCGACCTGACCCGCTCGATCGCCGTCGAGGCGCAGGGCGAGCTGGCGGAGCTGAAGGACTACATCAACTCGATGGTGGCCAACCTCCGCGAGACCACCCAGGCCAACCAGGAACAGGACTGGCTGAAGTCCAACCTGGCCCGCATCTCCAGGCTCATGCAGGGCCACCGCGACCTCCTCGAGGTCGCCAAGCTCACCATGAGCGAGCTGACCCCACTGGTGTCGGCCCGCTACGGCGCCTTCTACAGCATCGACCCCGAGGGCGACCACGAGCTGATGCTGATCGGCGGCTACGGCGTACGCCCCGACCGGGGGCCGCGCCAGCGCTTCGCGATCGGCGAGGGCATCGTCGGCCAGGCGGCGGCCGAAGGCCGGCACATCATCCTCGACGACGTGCCGCCCCAGTTCATCACCATCGACAGCGGGCTCAGCAGGTCCACTCCCGCGCAGATCGTCGTGCTGCCGATCCTGTTCGAGAGCCGCGTGCTCGGCGCGCTGGAGCTGGCCTCGTTCACGCCGTTCGGCGAGGTGCACCTCGACTTCCTGACGCAGCTCGTCGAGACCATCGGCGTCACGATGAACACGATCATCGCCAACTCCCGCACCGAAGACCTGCTGACCGAGTCGCAGCGGCTCACCAGGGAGCTGCAGGAGCGCTCCGACGAGCTGCAGCGCCAGCAGGAGGAGCTGCGCAGGTCCAACGCCGAGCTGGAGGACAAGGCGGCGCTGCTGGCCAAGCAGAACCGCGCGATCGAGATCCAGAACTTCCAGATCGAGCAGGCCCGCCGCACCCTGGAGGAGCGCGCCGAGCAGCTCGCGGTCTCCTCGCGCTACAAGTCCGAGTTCCTCGCCAACATGTCGCACGAGCTGCGCACGCCGCTCAACAGCCTGCTGGTGCTGGCCAAGCTGCTGACCGAGAACGCCGAGGGCAACCTGACCTCGCAGCAGGTCGAGTTCGCCCGTACGATCCACAGCGCGGGCTCGGCCCTGCTCCAGCTCATCAACGACATGCTCGACCTGTCGAAGGTCGAGGCGGGCCGGATGGACATCCATCCCATCCAGGTGTCGCTGCCGAAGATGGTCGACCTGCTGGAGGCGGCGTTCGCGCCGCTCGCGCAGGACAAGGGGCTGTCGTTCAGCGTCGAGGTCGAGCCCGACGTGCCGCAGGAGCTGCGCGCCGACGAGCAACGCCTGCAGCAGGTGCTGCGCAACCTGCTCTCCAACGCGGTGAAGTTCACACCGCGGGGCGAGGTGAAGCTGCGCATCTCCACCCCGCCCGCCGGGGTGCAGTTCGACGACGACAGCCTGCACGACGCCGACGACCTGCTGGCCTTCCAGGTGATCGACACCGGCATCGGCATAGCTCCCGACAAGCGGGACGTCATCTTCGAGGCGTTCCGCCAGGCCGACGGCACCACGAGCCGCAAATACGGCGGCACGGGTCTCGGCCTGGCCATCTGCCGCGACATCGCGCGGCTGCTCGGCGGCGAGATCCACGTCGACAGTGAGCTCGGCAAGGGCAGCACGTTCACCCTCTACCTGCCCGCCTCCTACACCGGCCCGCTGGCCGCGACCGACGGCGGCGCCGCACGCCGGCAGCTCATGACCAAACCCGCCTCTGAGCCCACGTCGCCGGCTCCCGAGCCCCCGATGCCGCTCGACCTGCCGATGCCCGAGCTGGTCGAGACGCAGACCGAGACGCCCGCGCAGTGGCAGGGCGACGATCCGCTCGCCGGGGCCAAGATCCTCATCGTCGACGACGACATCCGCAACGTCTTCGCGCTGACGAGCGTGCTGGAGCGACATGGTTCCACGGTCGTCTACGCTGAAAACGGCCGGGAGGGGATCGAGCAGCTCGAACGGAACGAGGACGTCGCGCTCGTGCTGATGGACATCATGATGCCGGAGATGGACGGCTGGGCGACGACGTCGGCGATCCGGCGCATGCCCCAGTTCGCCGACCTGCCGATCATCGCGCTGACGGCCAAGGTCATGCGGGGCGACAGGGAGAAGAGCATCGCCTCGGGCGCGTCCGACTACGTGCCCAAGCCCGTCGACGTCGACCGCCTGCTCGAACGCCTGCGCGGCTGGCTCAGCCGAGGACGCGGCTCCGCGTCCGACTCACCAGCCGAAGGGTCGTGATCGATGACCGACCGTGCGAAGATCCTCCTGGTCGATGACCGCGAGGAGAACCTGATAGCCCTCGAGGCCATCCTCAGCTCCCTCGACCTGGTGCCCGTGCGTGCCCGGTCGGGCGAGGAGGCGCTCAAGGCGCTGCTCAACACCGATTTCGCGCTCATCCTGCTCGACGTGCGCATGCCCGGCATGGACGGCTTCGAGACGGCCGCGCACATCAAACGGCGCGAACGCACCAGGAACATCCCGATCATCTTCCTGACCGTCGTCGACAGCGCCCCCGACTACGCCTTCCGCGGCTACGCGGCGGGCGCGGTCGACTACCTCACCAAACCGTTCGATCCGTGGGTGCTGCGGGCCAAGGTGTCGGTGTTCACCGAGCTGTACAACATGAACAAACGCCTGGCCGAACAGGCGTCCCTGCTCAGAGAACGCCTGAGCGGCGAGCTGCCGCCCGGCACCGGCGACCACACGGCGGTGCTCCCCGAGCTGTCGCGCCGGCTCACGGCCGTGGAGGACGAACTGGCCCGGGTGCGCGAGCTGGCCCGCAAGTCACAGGACCCTGCGCTGGCCGCCCCGCTGGCCGACCTGGCCGACCGGGTGAACAGCCTGCGCGCGGGCTTCGACGCCCTGTCCTGACCCTCTTCGGGGGGTCACTGGCGGGCGCGTTCCAGCGCGTCCCAGAAGCCGCGGCGCAGGGCGTGGCGCACCTCGTCGTGCAGCAGGAAGTCGATCGGCAGCGACGAGCCCTGCAGCAGCCGCGCCTCCAGGTCGGAGGGCATGCGCGGCTTGCGGGCCAGCACCGCTTCCAGCCAGAGCGCGGGCGCGTCCCGCGCGACCGACTCGCCGAAGTCGTGCCCTTCCCGGTGCGCGGCCTTGACCGCGTCGGACAGCGTGGTGGCGCCTGCGGTCGAGGCCGACGGGGTGACCGGCGCGGGCTGCGGCCCGCTGTAGGGGCCCTGCTGGTAGCCGCCTGCCGGGGAGGCGTACTGGCCGGTGTTGCTGCCGCTGGTGGGCGACGCGTACTGGCCCGTGTTGCTACCGGTCGTCGGCGACGCGTACTGGCCGGTGTTGCTGCCACTGGTGGGCGACGCGTACTGGCCGGTGCCGGTCGTCGGAGACGGGAACTGTCCGGTGTTGCCGCCCGTCGTGGGCGGGGTGTACTGGCCGGTGTTGCCGCCGGTCGTCTGCGAGGGGAACTGGTTGGTGCCGGGCTGCGCGGCCGGCTGCTGGGGCGGGGGTTGCGGCTCGGGCTGGTAGTTGGCGTACGTCGGCAACGAAGGCGTGGACGACTGGCCCTGCCCCGACGGCGACGGCCCGTTGGACGACGGCTGGCTCTGCGCGGCGGCGTGGCTCCCGGCATGGTTGCCGGCATGGTTGCCGGTGGAGTGGTTGCCCGAGTGACCGCCCGAATGGCTGCCCGCGGCGTGACCGCCCGAGTGGCTTCCGGTGGCGTGGCTGCCCGACGCGCGGTCGCCCGCCGCGTGGTTGCCGGAGGCGTGACTGCCCGACGGCGACGCCTGCGGGAGGGACGGCAGCGCCGGCGTGGAGCTCTGTCCGGGCGGCAGCGAGTGGGTGGCCTGCCCGTTGCTGATCGGCTGGTGGTGCCCGTTGGCCGTCTCGGCGCCGCCGCTGACCATGCTGACGTACGGCCGCAGGTGGACGGCGCCCAGCTCGACCAGGTCGTCGCACTCCTGCCGCAGCGAGCGCGACACGGCCCAGCTGCCCTCTACCGCGATGTGGATGACGCTCACCCTGATGCCGAGGTCCTGCGCGTCGCACACGACCTGCGCGAGGTCCTCGTCACCGCTCAGGACGACCGCGTCGCAGATGGCGTTGTTGCGCGCGAGAGTCATGAGGTCGCGATGCACCTGGGCGTCGACGCCCTCGCGCCGGCCCGGCCGGATGCGTGACAGCCTGAGCTTGAGCCCCGGTATGTCGGCCAGCGCGTCGTGCTCCGGAGTGCGCCGCCCTTCGACGGTCGCTTCGTACCAGTAACACCGCAGCAGCGGCAGGCCGGTGCGCTCGCGCGACAAGCCGGTCATCAGCTGGAGCAGCCCCGGATAATCCCAGGAGACCGCTTCGCGATGACGCGTGCCGTGCACGGCCATCGCGCCATCAGCCAGCAGATAGCCGGCGTCCACGAACAGCGCACAGCGATCCACTGACACCGCCCCTTTCCTGGTGGTCCGACCTTGCTGGCTCTGCACCGTCAGAGACCGGACTCGGCGGCCCTTTCTCAGGGTAATGAAAGCAGGTGATCGTGCGAGGGTTAATCCCGACGATTCGCCCCTCACCCGCCATCGCGCCGGACCACTCAGGCCGACCGTACCATTTTGTCCTGATTATGGTCACGAACGTGCTCGTACGCTTATGGCCGCGACTCCGAAGAGAACGGCGTCCTTGCCCGTGGCGATCGTCAGCCCCGGATCGGCTCCGAGTTCGGCGCTGAAGGTGTCGACATCGACACCGAACGTCATCTCCGCCACCCCGGCCGACGACCCGTCGAAGACGTTCGCGGCATCGCGGTCACCGCCCGACGGGCGCAGCGCGCCGGAGCCGAGCGAGACCTTGTCGCCCTTGAGATCGGCGTCACCCTCCCACGCCACCAGTGCGGCCCTGGCGGGGGTGCCGGCGGGGCGCAGCCCGCCCAGCGGGAGGCGCACCCGGCGGGCGCGCCCGCCCACCACCGTGGCCGCGTCGAGCACCATGGCCTGGCTGTACGGCTGCGCCGGATCGGCCACGACCAGCACGAGGCTCCACCCCGCGTGGCGTGAGGCCCCTTGTTCCATGGGAGCGTCGGCCGCCCACCACACGCCGGTCTTGCGTGCGCCCGCCGCCAGCCCCGTGACGTCGGCGAACGCGTGGTAGACCGGGCCCTGAGGCAGCTCGCGCACGGCCACGTGGCTGGGCCGGATCGTCGCATATTTGCGCCGCCCCGGCGGCCTGAACTTGATGGGCCCGGTGCTCGACCCGCCGGCCGACCAGTAGAGCCCGGCCCACACGATCCTGCCGCCCTTCGGCAGCGACACTTTGGCCCCGCTGGAGGCGAAAGTGCCGAGCTCGCCGTCGCGGTCGACCACCGCCATCGGCCAGAGGTCGTTGTCACGCCTGCCGCCGTCGCGACGCCGGGCCTGCTCACAGCCGGGGCTCTCCTCGTAGCAGCTCAGCAGCGCGTTGCCCACCGCCTTGACCGTCACCGTGCCGTCGGCGGCGAACCTGGCGGGAGCACCCGTCGCGCGTACGCCCTCGCCGCCCCTCGCCTTGACCCGCAGCGGGCCCGCGTCGATCCGTGCGGCGGGGCCCGTGCCGCGCGGGGCCCGCTGGGCCACCGCCACCCGCAGGAAGACGGCCGTCGCCCGGCCCGCAGCCAGCGGCTCCCTGGTGCAGCGGGCGCCGCCCAGCGAAGGACGGCACTCCCAGCCGTCCGCGGGGCCCACGACGGCCGGGCTGCCACGGCGGGCGGGCGGCATGAGCGTCACGCCGGGCGGCAGGGTCACGTGCGCCGTCAGGTCTTCGCTCGGCCGTTCCCCGTGGTTGCGCAGCCGCAGGCCGACGATGCCGGGGTGGGCGCGTACGAGTGCGCCGAGCACGTCGACGGTGGCGCGCAACCGCGCCGTGCCCTCGGGCGTCTGCTCCACGCGGGGCGGCGGCACCCGTTCGGGCTCCCCTCCCCGGGGCGGCACCTCGCCGGGTTTCTCGTGGGGCGGCACCCGTTCGGGGTCGCCGTGGGGCGGCACCCGCACCGCTCGTACGGGCTCCGACGGCCGGGCGGCCACCGTCGCGGTCGACGGTGTGCCGTCGGGCTCCCCGTCGGCGCTCTGCCACAACGACGCCGCCGCGGCGACTGTGAGGGCCACGCCCGCGACCAGCACGACGGGCTGCCGGCGGCGCGCCCGCCAGAGCCGGCGGACGGCCGGGGGCAGCCCTCCCGCCCCGTCGGCCGGCTCCGGCCTGGCCAGCGCCGCCGCGTACCGGCCGAACATGGGCCCCGCGATCAGCGGCCCCACCAGCACCCGCAGCCCGCGGTTGACGTCGGTGAGCTCCAGGATCACCCCGTGGCACTCCTCGCAGGCGTCCACGTGCCGCTCCACGGCCCGCGCGTCGCGCCTGGTCAGCCCGCCCCTGACGTACGCGCCCATCTTGCCCAGCACGGGCCGGCAGTCGTGCGGCGGCGCGGCGCCGAGATGCATCTGCAGGTACGCCCGCCGCAGCCCCTCCCTGGCCCGGTACGCCAGCGCGGCCACGCCGTTGGCCGACAACCCGAGCAGCGGCGCCACCGCGGCAGGCTTGCACCTTTCCACCTGCGTGTGCCAGAGCACCGCCCGCCAGCGCTCGGGCAACGACAGGTACGCCCTGGCGATCAGGGACCGTTCCAGCCCGGCGAGCGCGGGATCGACGAACGGCACCTCCGGGTCGTACTCCTCGACCTCGCCCGCCTGGCTGCCCGCCAGCTTGGAACGGTCGTGCACCGTACGCCGCACCACGGTCAGCAGGTAGGTGCGGAAGCCGGACTCGGGCCCGCCGCCCCTGCCCACGAGGTCGAGGATCTTGGTGAACGCCTCGGTGACGACGTCCTCGGCCTCGGCCCGCCGGACGAGCTGCCGGGCCATGGCGCGGGCCGCGGCCACGTGCCGCTCGTAGAGCCGCCCGTAGGCGGCGGCATCGCCCTGCCGGGCGGCCTGTAGCAAGCTTGCATCGCTTTGCGGCAATTCGACACCCATGATCGGCCTCACGATTACGAAGGGTTGCCCCGCGCATACATTCCGCATTACCTGTCACGGCTAAACCGGCTGCGGGGAGGCGATCACGGGCGGGCCATAAGCTTGGGCGCATGACGGATCGCGACAACCTGCTGGCCGAGATCAAGAGCAAGGCCGTCGTCCACGGCAAGGTCACGCTCTCCTCGGGCAAGGAGGCCGACTTCTACCTCGATCTGCGGCGCATCACGCTCGACGGCGTGGGCGCGCCGCTCGTCGGCAGGGTGATGCTCGACCTGACCGCCGACCTGGAATACGACGCGGTGGGCGGGCTCACGCTGGGGGCCGACCCGGTGGCGGGCGCCATGTTGCACGCGGCCGCGGCGCGCGGGCGCACGCTCGACGCGTTCGTGGTGCGCAAGGCGCAGAAGGCGCACGGCATGCAGCGCCGGATCGAGGGGCCGGAGGTGAAGGGGCGGCGCGTGCTGGCCGTCGAGGACACCTCGACGACGGGCGCCTCACCGCTGACGGCCGTGGAGGCGCTGCGGGAGGCCGGGGCCGAGGTGGTCGCGGTGGCGACGATCATCGACCGGGGTGCCAGGGAGCGCGTCACCGGCGAGGGCCTCGACTACCGCACTGCCTACACACTCGCCGATCTGGGGCTCTAGCCGGGCTCCCGGACGGTGAACGCCTCCCTCTTTCCGGCGTCGCCCTGCTCGCGCGGCTCGCCGTTCTCGGTGACGCGCACCGTGCCCGCGTCGCTGAGCACCACGTCCAGCTCGGGCTCGAAATAGTTGAGCTCCTCGCCCTTGGTCATCTCGTGGTGGTAGAGCACGTCGCCGCCCGGCACGCGTACGGTGACCGTGGGGCAGGTCTCCGCCTCGCACAGGAGGCGGAGAGTCGGCACCCGCGCGGTCGCGTCGGAGGCCGGGGCGGTGGCGAGGCCGGTGGCCGGGGCGGAGGCGCGCTCGCGTTCAGGCGCCTGCCCGCCCGGCGCGAGGAGCAGCGCGCGGCCGCCGATGACCAGCAGGGTCAGCACGGCTCCCGCCGCCAGGACGGTGAGGGCTAATCGGGCCATGCCCATCGGATCTGACCTGTGGCGTCCCACAGGGGGAGCGTACAGCCGAATGATCCGCCGTCGGGGCTAGTGGCGGCCGTTGGTGACGCGGTGCTTGCCGCTGGAGACGGCGGCGACCTTCTCACCTCGGCGCTTCTTGATCACCTCGACGATGATCGGAATGATCGAGACGAACACGATGAGAAAGACGCCGGGCAGAATGTACTTGTCGATCTGCTTGGGATCGACCTCCCTGCCGAGGGCGTTGCCGAGCAGGATGAGACCTTCGGTCCAGACGATGCCGCCGACGACGTTCCACACGAGGAAACGTTTGGCCGGCATCTCCAGCACGCCCGCCACCGGGTTCATGAACGTGCGGACGATCGGCACGAATCTCGCCAGCACCACCGCCTTGGCGGGGCCGAACTTCTCGAAGAACTCCTCGGCCCGCAACACGTGCTCGCGCTTGAACAACCGTGAATCCGGCTTGTCGAACAGCCTGCGGCCGAACCGGGCCCCCAGGAAATGCCCGAGCTGGGCGCCAGCGATCGCGCACAGCGGCGTGCCGATCAGCAGCACGGGCAGCGAAAGCGGTGTGATGCCCATTCCCTGGGCCACCGCCGCCGAGCTGAAAATCCCCGCGGCCACCAGCAGCGAGTCGCCGGGCAGGAAGAAGCCGAGCAGCAGCCCCGTTTCGGCGAAGATGATGGCCAGGACGCCGACCGTGGCGAATGCGCCGAGAATCGTGAGCCACCACGTCGGGTCCAGAAGATTCCAAAGCCAGTCCACCCGGAGAGCCTACCTGTAGTGGAGGGGCGCAAAGTGACCAATGAGGTCGCGTTGTCTCTACCACGCGGGGTAGGGAGCCGGGATACTGGGCTCGCGCGAAGCCGTTACTTTCAGGGAGATGAATCATGCCTATTGCGACTCCAGAGGTCTACGCCGAGATGCTCGACCGGGCGAAGGCCGGCGGATTCGCCTACCCGGCGATCAACGTGACCTCATCGCAGACGCTGAACGCCGCTCTGCGGGGCTTCGCCGAGGCCGAGAGCGACGGGATCGTGCAGGTCTCCACCGGCGGCGCCGACTTCCTGTCCGGCACCACGGTGAAGGACATGGTCACGGGCGCGACGGCGCTGGCCGAGTACGCCAGGGTGGTGGCCGCGAAATATCCGGTCACGGTCGCGCTGCACACCGACCACTGCCCGAAGGACAAGCTCGACGGCTTCATGCGGCCGCTGATCGACATCTCGCTTGAGCGGGTGGCCAAGGGCCTCGACCCGCTGTTCCAGTCGCACATGTGGGACGGCTCGGCCGTACCGCTCGAGGAGAACCTCGAGATCGCCAAGGAGCTCCTGGACAAGTGCGCCAGGGCGCGGATCATCATGGAGATGGAGATCGGCGTCGTCGGCGGCGAGGAGGACGGCGTCGTCGGCGAGATCAACGAGAAGCTCTACACGACCGCCGGCGACGCGCTGGCCACCGCCGAGGCCGTGGGCGTCGGCGAGAAGGGCCGCTACATGCTGGCCGCCACGTTCGGCAACGTGCACGGCGTCTACAAGCCGGGCCACGTCAAGCTGCGGCCGAGCGTGCTGAAGGAGATCCAGGACGCGGTCGGCGCCAAGTTCGGCAAGGACAAGCCGTTCGACCTGGTCTTCCACGGCGGCTCCGGCTCGCTGCTCGAGGAGATACACGAGGCCATCTCGTACGGCGTGGTGAAGATGAACGTCGACACCGACACCCAGTACGCCTTCACCAGGCCGATCGCGGACCACATGTTCCGCAACTACGACGGGGTGCTCAAGGTCGACGGCGACGTGGGCAACAAGAAGACCTACGACCCGCGCTCCTACGGCAAGGCCGCCGAGGCGGGGATGGCCGCCCGCGTCGCGGAGGCGTGCCGGAGCCTGAAGTCGAGTGGGACGAAGATCTCCTAGCCACTTCGGCGGCCCGGCGGGTATGACTTGTCCTATGGATAACCTTCTCGCCGGGCCGCCCCCGACTCACCTGCCGGACCTGCCCGAGGCCAGGGAGGCGCTCGAAGCCGGGGCCAAGGCCTCCGACGTGGCCGCCCGCTTCCCCTCCTTCCCCACGGCCTGGGCTGTGCTCGCGGAAGAGGCCTTCGCCCAGGGGCACGCCGTCACCTCATATGCCTTCGCCCGTACGGGCTACCATCGCGGGCTCGACCAGTTGCGCCGCAACGGCTGGAAGGGCCACGGGCCGATCCCATGGGAGCACGAGCCCAACCGGGGCTTCCTCCGCTGCCTCCACGCGCTGTCCAGGGCGGCTCAGGCGATCGGCGAGAAGGACGAAGCCGAGCGGTGCCTGCAGTTCCTCAAGGACAGCACGGAAACGGGTTACGACGCGCTGACCCAGAGCTAGCCCTTGGGACGAATAACCACGTTCGGGTAGTCTCTCCACGCAAGAGCCCCTGTCGCGCTTGCGCCAGGGGTTTCGTTTTGTGCTCGGGAGACTGAACCATGCCGGCTGCCGTACTCGTTGGTGCCCAGTGGGGCGATGAGGGCAAGGGCAAGGCCACCGACCTGCTCGGTGGCGACGTCGACTACGTCGTCCGCTATCAGGGTGGCAACAACGCGGGTCACACCGTGGTCATCGGAGACCAGAAATACGCGCTGCACCTGCTACCGACCGGGATCCTGTCGCCCGACGTGGTGCCGGTCATCGGCAACGGCGTGGTCATCGACCCCGGCGTGCTGCTGGGCGAGATCGACGGGCTGGCCGAGCGGGGCATCTCCGCCGAGCGGCTGCTGATCTCCTCCAACGCGCACCTGATCATGCCCCACCACAAGGCGCTCGACAAGGTCACCGAACGGTACCTCGGCAAGGCCAGGATCGGCACCACGGGGCGCGGCATCGGGCCCGCGTACGGCGACAAGGTCGCCCGCATGGGGGTGCGCGTCCAGGATCTGCTCGACCCCGGCATCCTGGCGAAGAAGATCGAGGTCGCCCTGACCGAGAAGAACCAGGTGCTGACCAAGGTCTACAACCGGCGCGGCATCGACCCGGCGGCGGTCGTGGAGGAATACCTCGCCTACGCCGAACGCCTCAAGCCGCACATAGCCGACACCTCGCTGGTGCTCTCGAAGGCGCTCGACGACGACAAGTTCGTGCTGCTGGAGGGCGGGCAGGGCACGCTTCTCGACCTCGACCACGGCACCTACCCGTTCGTCACGTCCTCGTCGCCCACCTCGGGCGGCGCGTGCGCCGGGGCCGGCATCCCGCCCAACCGGCTCACCAAGATCATCGGCATTCTCAAGGCGTACACCACCCGTGTCGGCTCCGGGCCGTTCCCCACCGAACTCACGGACGACATGGGCGAGTGGCTGCGGCAGACCGGCGGCGAGTTCGGCGTCACGACCGGCCGCGATCGCCGCTGCGGCTGGTTCGACGCGGTGATCGCCCGGTACGCCACCCGCGTCAACGGCATCACCGACTACTTCCTCACCAAGCTGGACGTCCTGTCGGGGCTGGAGCGCGTACCGGTGTGCGTGGCGTACGACGTGGACGGGGTCCGCCACGACGAGATCCCCATGACGCAGACCGACTTCCACCATGCCACGCCGATCTACGAGGAGTTCCCCGGCTGGCAGGAGGACATCACGGGGGCCAAGGTCTTCGAGGACCTGCCGCCGAACGCGCAGGCGTACGTCAGGACGCTGGAGGAGATGAGCGGCGCCCCGATCTCCGCGATCGGCGTCGGCCCGGGCCGCGACCAGACCGTCGTGGTCAGACCGCTCGTCTAGCCCTCCCGCCTCAGCCGGGCTTGGGGGTGGGGACCCCTTCGCCCGGCCGCGGGAACATGCCGTCGGCCCCGCAGTTCACCGCTTCGGCGTATGCCTTGGAGAGGGCGGGGTTGCGGTCGACGAGGCTGTCGAGGTCGGGGCCGTCGGTCTTGAGCGCGGCCACCAGCTTGGAGACCTGGCGCACCTTCTTGCCGATCCCGTCGTAGTCCTTCTTGTTCTTGACGCGGTGCCGCTCCACCTTGGGCAGCATTCTGCGCAGCGCGCCGTGATAGCCGGCGACCATCTCGGCGCCCCCTTCGGCCGGTCCAGGTCCGGCCTCCTCCAGCAGGTCGGCTGAGGCCCGGGTGGTGTCGGCGACGAAGTCGAGGTGCGAGGCCATCTCCAGCAGAGCAAGGGCCGCGAAGTCCCCGGCGACTCGATCGGGAACGCTGTCATCGAGGACCTTCGTCGAAGGAGCCTTGGGCTTGTCGCGGAACAAGCGGGTCGCGGCGCAGACCCGGTCGATCCAGGGGACCAGGTTCGGCGCCGCCGTCGTGGGCGGGGCCGGCGAGGCCGCGGACGGCCGGGCCTGCGTGGCGGCGGAGGGTTCAGGCGTCTCGCCGGACGCGCAACCGGCCATCCCGAGGGCGGCGACGAGCGTGATGGACAGGCCGATGCGCGGTTTCTGGCCCACTGGTGACTCTCCTGCCTCGCGTTGCCGTCGGTCTCTTTCTAGCGGGTCAGGTTCGGGACGGGTCCCCGTACCGCGGGATCAGACGGTCAGGACCGCGGCCGTCATCGGGGTGTGGACGGTCCAGCCGAGGGTTTCGTACAGGGCCCTGCCCTGCGCCGTGGCGACCAGGATGCCCTGGCGTGCGCCCGCCGAGGCGGCGGCCGAGGCGAGGGTGCGCATGATGACGGTGCCGAGGCCACGCCGGCGGTGGCGGGCGGCCGTCTCCACCTGGTCCACGACGGCCGTCCCGCCCGTCGGCGCGAACTGGCCTCGGGCGGCGACCTCGCCGGCGTTGGTGAGTACGCGGGCCACCGTGACGCCGGCCCTGGTCGTGACGGCCGGCGTGTAGCC
>NZ_JAAAHR010000088.1:0-36835 GCF_009908215.1 Nonomuraea sp. K271
GTCTTCGGCTGACCCCCGGCGGTTGCCCGGGAACCCCTCTCCCCTTTTTGCCGAAAAAGTGATATCACTTAGATAGCAAGGTGAAATCGGTGGAGAGGGAGTCGGGCCATGACCGAGACATCAAGCGGGGTCGCGGTGGAAGGAGCGGTCGTCGACATGCCGGCGCCACGGACGAACGAGCGCCCGGTGCGGGCGGCCGGCGGGTTCATGATGCTCGGCGTGGCCACGCTGGTCACGCTCGCCGGGGCCGCGCTGCTCGTCGTCGCGATCGCCATGCTGGCCTCGGGGGCCGGGCAGGGCGGCGTGTGGCTGCTCGTGCTGTCCGTCCTGGTGATGCTCACCGGCGTCGTGCTGTTCTTCGGGCTCACCGCGGTGGCCCCCGGCGAGGCCAGGGTCGTGCAGTTGCTCGGCCGCTACGTCGGCACCCTGCGTACGCCCGGCCTGCAGTGGGTCAACCCGATCACCGTGCGGCGGCCGGTGTCCACGAGGATCCGCAACCACGAGACGGACGTGACGAAGGTCAACGACGCCGACGGCAGCCCCATCCAGATCGCGACCGTGGTGGTCTGGCAGGTGGAGGACACGGCGCAGGCGGTGTTCGAGGTGGACGACTTCGTGGAGTTCGTCGCCATCCAGGCGGAGACGGCGGTGCGCCACATCGCGGGCAGCTACCCGTACGACTCGCACGGCGAGCCGCGGCTGTCGCTGCGCGACAACGCCGAGGAGATCAACGAGAAGTTGTCCGCGGAGATCTCGATCAGGGTGGCCGCGGCCGGGGTGAAGGTCATCGAGTCCCGCATCATCCACCTGGCCTACGCGCCCGAGATCGCCCACGCGATGCTGCGGCGCCAGCAGGCCGGCGCGGTGGTCGCGGCCCGCCAGCGGATCGTCGAAGGCGCGGTCGGCATGGTCGAGACGGCGCTGGCCAAGCTCGCCGAGCACGACGTGGTCGACCTCGACGAGGAGCGCAAGGCCGCCATGGTCAGCAACCTGCTCGTGGTGCTGGTCGGCGATCGCGACACACAGCCGATCGTGAACACCGGAACGCTCTACCAGTAATCGTCGTGGAACGAAAGAAGATCCTCCTGCGGCTCGACCCCGTGGTCCACGACGCGCTGGCCAGGTGGGCGTCCGACGAGCTGCGCAGCACCAACTCGCAGATCGAGTTCGTGCTGCGCAGGGCCCTGTCGGAGGCCGGGCGCCTGCCCGACGGCGTGGGGCGGATGCGGCCCCGCGGACGCCCGAGGAAGGCCCAGGAGGACGACCAGGAGGGCAAGGAACAGGCGGATGAAGACGGAGATGCGGGTGAAGCGGGATGAGTCCCTGCCCCAAGCGGCGTTCCTGCTCGCCTTCGACCTGCGCAAGGGGCGGCTGGCCGACCGCGGCGAGCTCGGCTACCTGCTGCGCGCGGCGGCGCTGGCCGAGCTGCTGGTGGCCGGCAACCTGACGGACGACGCGGGCAGGGCGCGGGCGGTCGTCGCCCCTGTCGATCCCGGCCCGCTGCAGGCGGCCGTCTGGGAGCAGATCGCGAACTCCCCGCCCCGGTCGTGGCGGCAGTGGATCCGCAAGGACCGCGCGGGCGCCTTCCGCCTCGTGCGCGACGAGCTGGCAGCCGCCCGGCTCATCCGGGTAGAGCGGCGGCGGGTGCTACTGTTCCCCGTCGAGCGGATCACGCCGCGCAAGCCGTACCTGTCACGCAGGCTCGCCGAGCGCGTCAGCAGGGCGGCGAGCGGCGGCCGGCCCGCGAACCGCCTCGACCGGGACGTACGGATCCTCGCGGCCCTCGCGGCGGCGGCCAGGCTGAAGATGATGCCGCCGGAGCGGGAGCAGCGCCACCACGGCAGGAGACGGATCGAGCAGCTGTCGGAGCCGGTCGAACCGGTGGCCACAGCGCTGCGCGAGAACGTGCAGGACGCTCAGGCCGGCGAGGGCTGAGCGCGGACCGTCCTCATCGCTCGCTCGCCTTCGGGACAGGCTCCGGCGATCCGGCTTTCACGGTGGCGCGAAGGTGCCCGCGAGCCGCGCGGTCCGGGCGGCCAACTCGGCGACAGTGATGCGGTCGAAGTCGCGTACGGCGCTCCGGACATGAACATGCGTGGTTCCGACCAGCTCCGGAGGGATGCCGTCCCGCCCGTGCAGGGCACCGTAGACGCTGCCGACCGTCGCGGCATTGGAGTCGGTGTCTCGGCCACCCGAGATGGTGAGACCGACCGCGTCCATGAAGTGCCCGCCCCACAGCAGGCCGATCGTAATGAGCGCCGCGTTGTTGACCGTGTGCACCCACGGGTAGTCGCCCAGTGCCTCGTCCACCCAGTCGAGCGCCTTCACTCGCCCGGCGCCCTGCTCGCGCAGCGACAGCACATGAGCGAGGGCGAAATGGAGTCTGGACCGGGGCGGCACCACAGACAGTGCGTGACGAAGAGCCTGCTGGACGCTGTCGGCGGCGAGCGCCGCGGCGACGAGCGCGGCCGCCCACATCTCGCCGTACTTGCCGTTGGCCGTGTGGCTCAGCCGGGCGTCCACGAGCGCCAGGCGAGCCGCGCCCGCGGGATCGCCCGGCGACACGTAGCCGAAGGCGTCACCTCGGATGAGCGCCCCGATCCACTCCCGGTACGGGTTGTCGGTGGTCGCGGTGGCGGGCGGGCGCAGACCACCGATCAGGTTGCGGTACGCCGCCCGCTCGGCGGTGTAGGTCTGGGTGAACGGCACCCTGTCCAACCACGTGGCCGCGATCTGCTCGGTGGTGAAGCCGGCTCCGTGGGTCTCCAGGACGTGCAGGGCCAGAATCGTCCAGTCGATGTCGTCGTCCCGGGGCACGTCGACGAAGCGACCGGCCGTCGCGACCTGCGCGGATGGATGCAACGCGCCGACTCCTTCGGGCAGCGGGTCGAGCAGGGGGAGGTACCCGGTCTGCGGCGACTGTCCCGCGGCGCGCAGGTAGGCCGCGATCTCGGCGCGGGTCAGGCCTTCCACTGGCTTGCCGAGCGTGTTGCCCACCGCGCGTCCCAGCCAGGCACCGTGGATCCGCTCCGGCAGGAGCTCCCGTTCGGCTTCCACCGGCGAGACCGTGGCGGCGTGCTCCAGCAGCACGCGGTCGTTCTCCGGCTCCTCGAAGTCCCAGCCGGGGTCCCGTTCGAGCTCCGCCAACCGCGTCCGCACCTCGGCCAGCCCGGCGAGGTCGCCCTCGGCCGCCGCTTCGCGGGCGGCGGCCCGCAGGCCACCGACCTGGTATCCGCTGAGGGCAAGCTGCTCGGCCTCGTCGGGCACGAGGTCGCGCGGGTCGAGTACGTCGTGCACGTTGCGTCCTAGCTCGAAGGAATGAGGAGAGGCCGGGTCAGCCCTTGATGGCCCCGGACAGGAAGCCCTGGGTGACCTGCTTCTGCATGGCCACGAAGAGCACCACGACGGGCAGGATGGTGATCAGCGTGCCCGCCGCCAGCGGCCCGATGTCGATGGAGCGCCCCCCGAGGAAGAGGTACAGGCCCGTCGTCAGCGGCCGGTACGCACCGCTGGGGATGTAGAGCAGCGGCACCAGGAAGTTGTTCCAGTTCTGCAGGAAAGTGAACACGGCGAGTGCGCCGATCCCCGAACTGACCAGGGGCAGAATCACCTTCAGGAAGATCTGCCACTCTGAGGCACCGTCCATGCGGGCGGCCTGGTCCAGCTCGACGGGGAGGTCGGAGAAGAACGCGCGCATGAAGAACGTGCCGAATGACAGGCCCGTGCTGGCCAGCACCAGGTTGACCCCGAGCAGGCTGTCCAGCAGTCCCATGCTGCGGAGCTGGAAGTACAGCGGGATCATGTAGGTGAAGAACGGCACGAGCAGGCCGAGGACCACCAGGTAGAACAGGAGGCTTCGCCCTGGGAACGGCAGTCGCGCGAACGCGTACCCGGCCATCGTCGAGAGCACCACGACGAGGAGCGTGCTCGGCACCGACAGCAGGAAGCTGTTGACCACGTAGCTGCCGAAGTCCCCGACCGTCCAGGCCTTCTCGACGTTCTCGGTGGAGAACGACGAGAACAGGCCGAAGGGGTTCACCTTCACGTCGTTGCCGGTCTTCAGCGCCGTGGAGACCGTCAGCACCAGAGGGAAGAGCATCAGCGCGGACAGGCCGAGCAGGAGAAGGTGCTTGCCGGTCAGCAGGAGGCGACCGCGCGTGCTGGATCCAGCGGTCCGGTGGCTCATGCGCCCATTCCTTGCAGTGAGAGCTTGCGTTGCAGCCGGTTCATCCAGACGGCGAACGGGATGGATATCACCGTGATGACCAGCGCGAGCGTGGTGCCGTAGGAGATCCGGTTGAGCTGGAACGCGCTGCTGTAGGCGTAGGTCCCGAGCACCTCCGTGGCACCGGCCGGGCCGCCGCCGGTCATGACGAAGATGATGTCGAAGACGCTGAAACCACCCAGCAGCGTGATGGTGGTGACCATGAGGAACACCGGCATGATCTGCGGAAGAATGATGTGGCGCAGCCGCTGGAAGCCGTTCGCCCCGTCAAGGCGGGCGGCGTCGACGAGGTCGATGTCGACGTTCCGCAGCGCCGACAGGAAGATGATGAAGACGAAGCCGACGGTGGCCCAGATCGCGGTGCCGAGCACGGCGTACAGCGCGGTGTCCGGGTCGCCGAGCCACCCCTTGGCGAGTGAGCCCAGCCCCACCGTCTCGAGGACGCGGTTGAGCCAGCCTCGCGAGGGTTCGTAGATCCAGCCCCAGACGACACCGACGGCCACCTGTGGCAGCACGAACGGCAGGAAGAACGCGATCCGGTAGAGCACGCTCGCTCGCCGGACGTTCCATACCAGCACGGCGAGGCCCAGCCCGAACACGATGGGAGAGGACGTGCCGATGACGATCCAGATGACGTTGTTCTTGAACGCGGCCCATACGTCCGGGTCCTGCGCCAGCTCGGTGAAGTTGGACAACCCGATCCATGGCGGGGTGGGGTCGAAACCGTTGAAGTCGACGAAGACGTAGTAGATCGCACTCGCCATGGGCAGCAGCAGGAAGACTGCCACCATGGCGACCAGCGGAGCCACCATGAAGAAACCCAGCCGGGCCTGGGCCCTGCGGGTGACGCGGGGAGTGTCCGCCTTGATGGTTCGCCAGGGCAGGCGGCGACGGGCCGGCGTCCCCCGTTCCGGCGCCGTGGTCGGTGCTGGAGCTGTCGCCTTGGTCGAAGCGCCTGTGGTCACTGCTCTGCCGCTGCCTTGAGACTCGCGGCGACTTCCTCAGCGCTCTGCTGACCGGTGAGGACCGCCTGCACGCCGTCGTACATCGCCTCGCTGAGAGTGTCGGAGACCATCACGTCGATGTTGTGGCCGAAGTCGCCGCCTGCGCCCACCTTGGCGGTGTCCTTCAGCACCTGGGTCAGCAGGGGCGAGACGTCGATGTCGGCGGTGTCCATGGGCCTCGGGGGGATCGTGTGCAGGTTCTCGACCGTCCAGCGGCCGTGTTCCTCGGACTGGAGGAAGTTGAGGAACTTCTCCGCGGCTTCCTTGTTCGACGCGGTCGCCGAGATCCATGGCCCCGAGCCCAGGCCGCCGGTGAAGATCCCGGGGCCATCGGGCGCGGGGAAGGGGATGTACCCGACCTCGAATTTCGCCTGGTCGTCGATCTCGCCGACCAACCAGCTGCCGGTCGGGATCATGGCGGCTTCACCCGAGAAGAACATCGCGGTCGAGGTGTCGTAGTCCACCGAGGTGGGCGACTTGGGAAGATAGCCCGCCTTGTTGAAGTCCGCCCACAGTTGCAGCGCCGCCGTGACCTCCGGGGAGTCCCAGGACTTCTTGCCGCTGAACAGGGCCTCCATCCCGTCGCCGCCGATCGTGCTGGAAAGGGCCATGCTGAGGAGGTGTCCGCCCTCCCATGCTTCCTTGTCGCCGACGGCCATCGGCACCTTGCCGGCCGCGCGGATCTTCTCCGCGGCCTTCTTGAGGTCGTCCAGGTTCCGCGGCTGGGCGAGCCCGAGGTCGGCGAAGATCTTCTTGTTGTAGAAGAGACCGATGGTCTCGAGCTCACCCGGGATCCCGTAGACCTTCCCGTCGTAGGTGACTCGCTCCTTGGCGAAGTCGAAGGTCTTCCAGCCGTACTTGTCGTAGGCGGCGGTCAGGTCCTGCACCAGGCCGGCCTTGACGAGCGCCCCGCCGAAGCTCGGGCCTGAGCCCCAGCTGAACACGTCGGGTCCTTCACCGGAACGGAGCTGGGTCTGCAGGACCGTGCGCATGTTGTCGAAGGGCAACGTGGTGACCTTCACGTCGATGCCCGACTTCTTTTCGAAGCCAGCGATGTCCTCCTTGAGAGCTTTCAGAGCTTCCGCGTCCTCCGGCTCCTCGATGAGGTATTTGAGCGACTTGGAGTCGTTGTCATCGGAAGAGGGGGAAACCCCTCCGGTGCACGCGGCCGCCAGAAGGCACGCCGCGGCGGCGGCCAGAATCTTCAGGGGTGGGATGTGCATGCGTGAGCCTCTCGGTGAACGTGCCCTGTTATGTCACATGGGACGCGATCCGGGCCGACATAATTTCACTGCGAAATTATGAAGTCAAGAGGGGGTGTGTCCAACCTCAGGGAAAGCTCGCCTTGATCGCAACCACTGCCGCTCCCCGAGCCCACTCCAGGAAGTCCATCGGCCTGATCACCGGATCCAGCACGCTGACCTGCTCGTCCGCGTATTCGACGCGGCCGGCGCGCAGACTGTCAGGCGCGATCTCGACAAGCCGCACACCTTCTCCGGACAGGATGATGCGGTCGACTCCGGTCAGCGAGGTGATCGCCGCCGTCGCGCGGCCGACGGCGTGCGCCGCCTCGGCGACGACGCGCGCCGCCGCCGGGTCACCGGCTTCGGCGAGTTCGAGCACCTCGTCGTAGGTGGTGAGCCGCCCGTGCGCGAGGGAGACGGTGTTGGCCATCGCCCCCGAGGTCACGAGGGCCGTCATGCAGCCACGATGGCCGGCGGGACACAGCGGCCCATGCGGGTCGACGGGCAGGTGGCCGATCGGGCTGACCAAGGTCGGGACGAGTTCGTGGTTGATCACGAGCCCGTACCCCACACCCGCGCCGACCGTCAGCAAGGCGAAGTCCGGATAGGTGCGCCCATAGCCGAACCACTGCTGCGCCATCGTGAGGCCCACCACGTCGTTGGCCAGGAACAGCGGGGCATCGACCTGCTCGGCGAGCAACGTACGGAACGGCACCTCGTGCCAATCCAGGAACGGCGAGTCAGCCACGGTCTCCCCCTTGTCCACCCGGCCGCCCACGGTCACGCCGACGCCCCGCACGGGCCGGCCGGCTCTGTCCTCCATCCGGGAGACGACGCCGGCGACGCAGGACACCACGTCCGGCACGTCCAGCGACGGCTCGGGCAACATCTCGCTGGCCAGCACCTCGGCCCGGAGGTTCGTGAGCACCGCGTAGATCGACTCCCTGGTGAGCTTCACGCCGACGTACCGGTGGTCGTCAGCGACGACATCGAGGAGGACCGACGACCGCCCGCGGCCGGTCGTGCGCACGGACTCGGACTCCACCAGGACACCCGCATCGAGCAGCGGCCGCACCAGGCGGGTCAGCGTCGGCGCCGACAGACCGGTCTTCTTCGCGAGCTGGGCCCGGGATTGGGCACCATGCACGAGGACGTCGATGGCAATCGCTCTCGACGAGGCGGGCAGGTCGGGGCGCATTGATCCTCCTGATCCGAGAGCCTGGTCCGACCGCCCCGGAACAGGGGGTCGTCCACCGGCGATCCGTATGGCATGCTGTCCAGCTATAGTTTCGCTGTGAAATTATAACTGGAGCGCACATGAGTTTGTCGACGGCCGGGTCCGTCCGGGTTCACACGCTGACCGCCGCGGCCACGTCCCTCGTGGTCGACGTCAGCTCGGGCGTGCCGCGAGTTCTGCACTGGGGGGCGCGGCTGGACGACGACCCCGCCCACGAACGTTTCCTCGCCACCCTGAGCGAGGCGCAGTTCGGAGCGGACGGACTGCCCGGACAACACCGGCACCCCGCCGTGCTGCCCGAGCAGTCGGCCGGCTGGATGGGCACCCCCGGCCTGGAGGGACATCGGAACGGGACCGCCTTCAGCACGCGGTTCCTCGCCTCGGAGCACGAGCTGTCCGGCCGGCCGGACCAGGGTCAGGTGCTCGTGAGCCGGGCGGTCGACGAGACCGTGCAGCTCGCCCTGACGACGACCGTCGAGCTCTCCGCCGAAGGAGTCGCGCGCCTGCGGGCGGCCGTGACCAACACCGCGGAGAGCGGGACCTTCACGGTCGATGCCATGCGCCTGGCGCTGCCGGTCCCCGCCGAGGCGCAGGAGATTCTCGACTTCACCGGGCGCCACCTGCGAGAGCGCTCCCCTCAGCGGCATCCCTTCCACGCCGGCACACACGTACGCGAGGGCCGCCGCGGCCGCACGGGCTCCGACGCGAGCTTCCTGCTCGTGGCGGGAACGAGCGACTTCGGCTTCCGGCGTGGTGAGGTGTGGGCCGTTCACACCGCCTGGAGCGGCAACCACGTCACGTTCGCGGAGCTCGGCCTCAACGGGCTGCGCCTTCTCGGCGGCGGCGAGGTCCTCCTTCCGGGAGAGATGCCCCTCGAGCCTGGGGACACCTACACGACCCCCTGGCTGTACGCCGTCCACGGCAACGGACTCGATGCCGTCTCCGCCGCCTTCCACCAGCATCTCCGGGCGCGGCCCGCCCACCCGGCCTCGCCGAGGCCCGTCGTCCTGAACACCTGGGAAGCGGTCTACTTCGACCACGATGTGGACACCCTGATCGAGCTGGCGACGCTTGGCAGCAAGGTGGGGGCCGAACGTTTCGTCCTCGACGACGGCTGGTTCCTCGGCCGACGTGACGACAGAAAGGGGCTCGGTGACTGGCAGGTCGATCCCGCCGTCTGGCCGAAGGGCCTCCACCCTCTGGTCGAGGCCGTCCGTGGCCTGGGCATGCAGTTCGGGCTCTGGTTCGAGCCGGAGATGGTCAACGACGACTCGGAGCTCGCCCGCGCGCATCCCGAGTGGATTCTCGCGCCGGGCGACGGACGCCTCCCCCTCACGGGCCGCCACCAGCACGTGCTCAATCTCGCCATTCCGGAGGCCTTCGACCACGTGCTCGAGTCGATCAGCGCGCTTATCGCGGAGTACCGGATCGACTACATCAAGTGGGATCACAACCGCGACCTGGTCGAAGCCGGCGACCGCCGTACCGGCGAGGCGAAGGTGCACGCACAGACCTCGGCGGCGTACGCCCTGATGGACGAGCTGCGCCGCCGGCATCCCGAACTCGAGATCGAGTCGTGCTCCTCCGGCGGAGGCCGGGTCGACCTCGAGGTGCTCCAGCGCACCGACCGGGTATGGGCGAGCGACTGCATCGACCCGCTGGAACGGCAGAGGATCCAGCGGTGGACCGGCCTCGTGCTGCCGGCCGAGATGGTCGGCAGCCACGTCGGCGCACCGACCGCCCACACGACCGACCGCACGCACTCCCTGGCCTTCAGGGCGGCCACGGCCCTGTTCGGCCACTTCGGCATCGAGTGGGACCTGCGCACTGCCTCCCCCGAGGAGTTGACGGAGCTCGGCGAGTGGGTGGCGCTGTACAAGCAGGAGCGCGAGCTGCTGCACAGCGGAACCGCGGTGCACTGCGACTACCCCGACGACGCCTACTGGGCCCATGGCGTGGTGAGCCAGGACCGGACGCGAGCACTCTTCGCCTTCGTGGCGCTCGACACGTCCGCGGCCGCGCAGCCGGGCCGGATCAGACTGCCGGCCCTGAACCCTGACCTGTTCTACCGCGTCGAGCCTGTCTCCCTCTCGGCCGGCGCCCTCGTGCGCACCCGCAGCGGTAAGCCCTCCTGGTGGCTCGACCGTCCCGTCATCTCCGGCAGGGCGCTGGAGGCCGTCGGGCTGCAGGGACCCATGCTGTACCCCGAGCAGGCGCTCGTCTTCCGCCTGGTCGCCGATCAACCCCCACAGAAGAGGAGCTGAAAGCCCGTGGGACACCTTGTACGTTTCTCCTCGCCAGGCACGGTCGACGTGGTCGAGGTCGAGGACCCGTCGCCGGGTCCCGGGGAGGTCCTGCTGGAGACGGCGTACTCCGGGATCTCCGCCGGCACCGAGCTGACGGCCTACCGGGGCACGAACCCCTACCTGGCCAGTGAATGGGACCCGGCCCGCAAGCTGTTCGTCCCGGGCAGCTCGACCATGTCCTACCCGATCGACGCCTGGGGTTACGAGGAGGTCGGCCGGGTGGCCGCGGTCGGATCCACGGGCGACGAGGACCTGGTCGGCAAGCTCGTCTGGGGTTCGTGGGGGCACCGGTCGACGGTCGTGCGCCCGGTCGAGTACGCCAGGCAGAGGCTTTTGCCCGGCGTCGAGCCGATGACGGGCGTCTTCGGACGGATCGGCGCGATCGCCTTCAACGCGATCCTCGACGCCGACATCCACCTCGGCGAGTCGGTTGTCGTTTTCGGAGCCGGCGTACCCGGCCAGATCGTCGCCCAGCTGGCCCGCCTCAACGGCGCGCGGGTCACGGTCGTCGACCCGGTCCCCGCGCGGCGCGCCCTCGCCGAGCGGCTCGGCGCCGACGAGACGCTGGACCCGGCCAGTGACGGCGTCGCCGCCGCGGTTCGCGCCGCCACCGACAACCGGGGAGCGGACGTCGTGATCGAGATGAGCGGCGCGTACCAGGCGCTCCAGGAAGCCGTCCGCACCGTCGGCTACAACTCCCGCGTGGTCGCCGGCGGGTTCTTCCAGGGGCCGGCGACGGCCCTGAAGCTGGGTGAGGAGTTCCACCACAACCGGGTCGCCATCGTCTGCTCGCAGATCTCGGGGGTGGCGTCGCACCTGCAGCACCGCTGGAGCGACCTGCGCATGTCACGCACGGTCCTGTCACTGGCTCATGACGGCAAGCTCGCCCTGGACGACCTCGTCACCCACGTCTTCCCCGCCAAGAGCGCATCGGACGCCTTCGACATGCTGGACAAAATGCCTCAGGACGCCCTTCAGGTCGTCCTCGACTACAGAGAGACCGCATGACCGACGTACGACCTTCTCCCATGTCCAAGGGCGAGGTGGGCTGGGGCATCCTCGCGACCGGGGGCATCGCCAACGCCTTCACCCGCGACCTCGTCACGCACGGCCACCGCGTCGCCGCGGTCGGGTCGCGGTCGGCGGACAACGCGCGTGCCTTCGCCGAGAAGTGGGGCATCGAGCACGCTCACGGTTCGTACGACGAGCTCGTGGCCGACCCTGACGTCGACATCGTCTACGTGGCGACCCCCCACAACTTCCACGCCGCCAACGCGACGGCCGCCCTCGAGAACGGCAAACATGTGCTGGTCGAGAAGGCGTTCACCGTCAACGCCGCCGAGGCCCGCGCTGTGTTCGAGCGCGGTCGCAGCAAGGGGCTCCTCGTCATGGAGGCCATGTGGACGCGCTTCCTCCCTCATATGGCGTACGTGAGGTCGGTGATCGAACGCGGCCTCGTGGGCGACGTCCGTTCGCTGCACGCGGACCACACGCAGCGGCTCCCGTCAGACCCCGCGCACCGGCTCAACGACCTCGGCCTCGCCGGCGGCTGCCTGCTGGACGTCGGCGTCTACCCGGTGTCCTTCGCCCACGACATCCTCGGCGATCCCGTGGAGGTCACCGGGCGCGGCACCCTGAGGGACACCGGCGTCGATGTCTGTGTGGCGACGGTCATGCGTCATCGCAACGATGCCGTCTCGACGACGTACTCCTCCATGGAGACCAGAGGCCCCAACACCGCCGTGGTGCTCGGGACCGAGGGCCGGATCGAGATCGACTCGGTCTGGTACTTCCCCGCGGCGGTCACCGTGAAGGACGTGGCGGGGCAGGAGCTGGAACGGTTCGACGAGCCGGTGACCGGCAGAGGCATGCAGTACCAGGCCGCGGAGGCTGAGCGGCTGATCGCCGGGGGCAAGGTGGAGAGCCCGCTGGCCACCCACGAGCAGTCGGTCGCGGTGATGACCACCATGGACGCCGTACGCGAGGAGATCGGGGTCCGCTACCCCGGCGAATGAAGCCGGGGAGCTGCTCGCCTGCCGCGGAGTCGATCTCGAAACGCGCGCCCTAGGACGGATCGGGCCCCAGGTAGGCGAGCACGGCGGCCACCCTGCGGTGCACGTCCCCGCTGTTCTCCAGGCCGAGCTTGGTGAAGATGGCGTTCACGTTCTTCTCCACCGACGAGACCGACAGGTGCAGGGCCCGCGCGATGGCCGAGTTGGAGCGGCCGTGCGCCATCTCCCGCAGCACGTCACGCTCGCGGTCGGTCAGGTCCTCCCGCTGGCCGCGCACGTCACGCCTGGCCAGCAGGCCCTCGACCACCTTCGGGTCGATGACCGAGCCGCCCGAGGCCACCGCGCCGATCGCGCCGAGCAACTCGTCCAGATCGCCGACCCGGTCCTTGAGCAGATAGGCGTAGCCCTCGGTGCCGTGCTTGAACAGCTCGAACGCGAACAACGCGTCCGCGAACTGCGACAACACCACCACGCCGACACCCGGATGGTCGGAGCGGATGCGGTGGGCGGCGTCGATGCCCTCGAACCCCTGCCGCCACTCCCCTCCCGGCATCCGGATGTCGGTGATCACGACGTCGGGCCCGAGCCGGCGTACGGCGTCGAGAAGCTCGTCGGCGTTGCCCACCGCGCCGACGACCGTCACCTCGCCCGACATCTCCAGCAGCCGGCGGGTGCCCTCGCGCACCAGGTAGTGGTCATCGGCCACGACCGTGCGGATCGGCTCACTCATCGACCGGCACCCACGCGTTCACCCGTGTCCCCTTCCCCTGCTCGGTGTCGATGCCGAGGCCGCCGCCGAGGGCGTCCAGCCGGTCCGACAACGTCGCCAGCCCTCTGCGCGGCGTGTGCGACACGTCGAAGCCCTTCCCGTCGTCGGTGACGGCGGCGGCCAGGCGGCCGTCCGCAAGGGTCAGGCGTACCTCTATGGTGGTGGCCTCCGCGTGCTTGAGCGCGTTGGCCACGGCCTCGCTCACGGTGAAGTACATCGCGCCTTCTGTCTCGTCGGTGAAGCGCCTCGACCTCAGGGCGGGGGCCGAGGTCACCGTCGTACGCACGGGCAGGCGCGAGCATCGCTCCTCGACCGCCTCCACCAGGCCGCCCTGGCTGAGTGACGACGGGTGGATGCCGGCCGCCAGCTCGCGCAGGTCGGCGAGCGTCTGCCGGGCCTGCTCGCGCAGCTGGGCGAGCATGTCGGCGCCCGCTCCCGTGGCGCGGGCCAGCTCGATGCCGGCGATGAGGGCGACGAGTTGTTGTTGCACGCCGTCGTGGATGTTGCGTTCGATGCGGCGGCGTTCGGCCTCCTGGGCGTTGACCAGCCGGGTGACCAGCCCGGCGCTCTGGATCGCCAGCCCCGCGGGCACGGCCAGGGCCTCCAGGAGCCGCCGGTCCTGGCCGGTCAGCGGCCCCGCGTCCCTGGGGCCGCACTCGATGTGCCCGAGACCACCGCGTACCGGCATCGTCAGCACGGCCGGGCCCTGCGCCTGGCCGGCCACCACGCGGGTCCCGTCGGCTAGCGTCACGGCCGCCCATTCGAGCTCCAGCCCGTCGCGTACGGCGGCGGCCAGCCGGCCGAGCTGTTCCACCGGCTCGGGTGTGTCCTCCAGTGCCGTGCCCAGGTCCGACAGCACCTCGCCGACCGTGGGCCGAACGTCGAACACCAGGTGCAGGCGCGATCCCCTGACTCCGATCCGGATGTCGAGCAACCGGTGCCGTACTATCGCCACCACCATGGCGGCGGGAAGCGACCCGACCAGCGCCATGCCCGCCGCCCCCACGAGGAACGGCGTGTCCAGCCCGAAGAGCATGAGCATCGTCAGCGCGCCGCCCGCCACGGTCGCGGCGACGCCCGCGACCATGCACGCGTACTGCCCCCGCTCGGCCCGCTCGCTGCGCCGCCAGCGGACCACGAGCCCGCAGAACACGATCGCCGCGACGATCCAGGTGACGAACTGCCCGGTGCCCCCCACGAACGCCGCGACCAGGTTCTCCAGGACCATCGGGTTGGAGAGGTCCACCCCGCCCGCCGCCGTCCCGATGCCGTGCGCGGCGATCGCGGCGCCCGCGATCCACGGAACGGCGCGCCAGCGTCGCGAGGGCAGCCGGCCGTCGGGGAACAGCAGGGGGACGAAGATCCAGGTCAGCCCGTAGAACAGGGCGAGCCCGACGGACTGCACGTAGACGAAGAATCCCGAGAAGGCGCCGGCTCCGATCAGCCCTGTGCCCAGCATGCCGGCCCCGAGCGACAGCGCGGCGGCGAGCAGCACCCAGCCGTAGCGGATCTCCGGGCGTCTGTACGCCAGCAGCCACCCGACCGCCGGCAACATCAGGGCGACCAGGATGAACGGCAGCATCTCCGGCAGGCCGTACTCCACCGACGTGCCCACCGTGATCCCCGCGGCCGAGGCCACCGCGAGCAGCCCGGCCACCAGCCTGGATCTCATAAGCCTCCATCGTCATGGGGGATCAGGAGGGCGTCTATGAGGTTATCCGCATTTTTCCTACGGACAGCCTCACCTGCGAGAACGGCGGCCCACTTGGTGGCCCGCGACCCCCACGCTCCGGTTCGGTGGTGATGTACGACATCGAGCCGAAGGAGCATCCCCATGCATACCCCGTCGAAGCCTGCCCTGGCCCTCGCGGCGGCCGCGGTGGCGGCCACCATGACGGCGTCGGTGAGCCAGCCGGTTCTCGCCCAGGCCACGGCGGCCCCCTCCGGAGCCGCCGCCACCGCCGCCACCGCCGCCCCCGAGGTCCCCGGTACGCCGGCGGGCAAGCAGCTCGGCTGGCTGCTCGACGCGAGCAGCCGTCCCCCGATCCCCGAGGACGAACTGAAGAAGCACTTCGCCGCCTCCTTCCTCAAGAGCATCCCCGCCGACCAGATCAACCAGATCCTGGCCGGGTTCAAGAACATGCGGCTGACGAAGGTCGTCGAGTCGAAGGACAACGCCCTGATCGCCCTGGTGCAGGCAGGCGGCTCAGCGTACGAGGTCGTACTCTCGGTGAACGGCTCGGGCCTGATCGACGGCCTGCAGTACCGGGCGCCCGCCCCGAAGAACTGGTCGGAGCTCGACAAGCGGCTGCGCAAGGCCGCACCCCAGACCGGGTTCCTCGCGGCGGAGGTGAAGAAGAACGGCGACTGCCGCCCCCTGCACACCGTGGCCGGTGACAAGGCGCGCCCGCTGGGCTCGATGGTCAAGCTGTACGTGCTGGGCGCGGTGGCGCAGCGCATCAAGAGCGGCGCGTTCGACTGGGACACCAAGCTCACCATCACGCCCGAGCTGAAGAGCCTGCCCAGCGGCGAGCTCCAGGACCGGCCCGACGGCAGCAAGGTCACCGTGCTGGAGGCCGCCAAGCTGATGATCTCCATCAGCGACAACACGGCCACCGACCTGCTGATCCACAAGGTGGGCCGCAAGACGGTCGAGCGCACCATGCGGGCCTGGGGCAACCACGACAAGCGCAACGCGCCGCTCATCACCACGCGGGAGCTGTTCGTGATGAAGGGCGCCGACTATCCCCGTCACGCCAAGCGGTATCTGTCGCTGAGCACCGCGAAGAAGCGGGCCTACTTGAAGAAGGTCGTCGCCAAGGTGCCGCTGGACACGATCGCCGCGTGGGACAAGCCGCGCGACCTGGACACGATCGAGTATTTCGGCTCGCCGTCGGAGATCTGCAAGGCCTACGCGGGCCTGGTGAAGATCGGTGACAAGCGCATCCACGAGGCGATGTCGATCAACGACGCCGGGCTGGGGCTGCCGGCCGAGCAGTGGCCGACGGCGTGGTTCAAGGGCGGCTCCGAGCCGGGTGTGCACGACCAGAGCTTCCTCGCCCGCACGTCGGGCGGAAAGACGTACGTCGTGACGGCGATGGCGGTCAACCCGAAGGCGCTCTTCGACGACGGGGCGCTCGGCATGGAGCTGACCGCCCTGGCCCGCGGCGCCTTCACCATCGCCGGCAAGTCCTGAACATCCCGCTGACCTGAGGGGAGCGCACGTTGACGTGCGCTCCCCTTCTCAGGGCCTAGGCGCGCGGTCAGGCGGTCACTGCGCCTTCTCGAGCGTCACGCAGGCGATGCGGTCGCCGGCCATGCCGGCCTCGGGGCCCTTGGGCGTGGTCGGCTTGGCGTGGATGACCAGCGAGCGCGGCAGCTTGGCGGGGTCGAGCGCCCAGTCGTTGCGGGCCGTCGAGCGGCCCGCTCCCTGGTCGTCGGTGCGGATGTCGAGCCAGACCTCACTCTCCGGATTGATCTTGCCCGGGTGGTGCTGGTAGTGGGGACCTGAGTCGTCGGGCTTCTTCCCGCACGGGTTGGTGTGCAGGTGCACGCCGTAGCGCCGGTCGGGCAGCAGGCCCTCGGCGACGAGCGAGGTGCGGGTCTCGTCTCCTGACGACTCGACGGTGACGCTGGCCTGGGCGCCCTTGGGGGCGAGCTTGCGGTTGTAGGCGATGGCCGAGGTGTCGTCGTCGGTGAACTCGCCGGAGCCGGACAGCGTGACCGTGCTGTCCGGGCTCGTGGCGGCCTCGGGACCGACCGCGTTCTGGACCGGAGCCGGCGGCGCCGCGCAGGCTCCGGCACAGGCCACGGCGAGCAGGGCGAGCGGAAGTGTGGACACGCGCATGAGACCCCCATGGTTCGAGCCCTTTCCGGCGTGCGGGCTCCGAGAGTCATCCACTCTACTGAGTGACCGCCCGATCACCTAACGTGTTGGGGATCCGGGCGCCAATTTACGCGGGAGACGTCAGCCGATGTGGGCGCGGGTCTCCGCGAACGCCCGGTCCGTGCCCTCCAGGGCCCTCGCGACGTCGTCCTCCGTGTGCGCCGCCGACATGAACCAGTTGTGCCACGGGTGCAGGTAGACGCCGTGGCGCAGGCAGGCGTCGCTCCAGTGCATCGCCACGGACAGGTCCGCGTCGCCGTCGAAGCTCAGCCACGGGATCGTCACCGGCCCCGTCTGGTTGACGGTGAACCCGTGCGACTTGGCCTGCGCGTGGAGCCCTTCGCGCAGCTGGGCGCCCGCCCGCTCCATGGCGGCGATGCCGTCCGTGTCGCGCAGGGTCTCGATGGTGGCCTTGGCCGCGGCCATCGCGACCGCCGAGAACCAGAACGAGCCCGTCGAGTACAACATCTGCGCCGGTCCGCGCAGCGCGTCCGTGCCGGTCACGGCGGCGATCGGGTAGCCGTTGGCCATCGCCTTCGACCAGGCCGTCAGGTCGGGGCGCACGCCGTACGGCTCCCACGAGCCGCGCAGGTCGACACGGAACCCGGCGCGTACGTCGTCGATCACCAGGGCGGCCCCGAGGTGGTCCGCCAGGGCGCGGGCGCCGCGGGCGAAGGCCGGCTCAACCAGCTCCTGGTCCTCGAACGAGTCGTGCTTGAAGGGCGTGACGATGATGGCCGCCACGTCCCCTTCCACGGTCGCCGCGGCGGCCTGCAGCGACTCCAGCGAGTTGTAGGTGAACTCCACCAGGTCGGCCCGCTCGTTCGGCGTCGTACCCGCGGGCGACGGCGTGCACCAGGGGTCGGCTCCGTGGTAGGCGCCGTGCGCCATCAGCACCTTCGTCCGCCCGGTGGCGGCTCTGGCGACCATGAGCGCCTGCGTGGTCGCGTCGGTGCCGTTCTTGGAGAACATCGCCCAGTCGGCGCTCGGCACGGTGTCCACCAGCAGCTCGGCCAGCTCCACCATGATCGGGCCGGGCCCGTTGAGGCAGTCGCCGAGCGCGGCCTGACGGGCGGCGGCCTCCTCCACACGGGGGTGCCGGTGCCCGAGCACGACGGGGCCCCAGCTGCACATGAAGTCGATGTACTCCCGGCCGTCGACGTCCCACTGCCGGCAGCCCTCGCCGCGTTCGAAGAACTGGGGGAAGCCGGGGGCGAAGAGTGCGGCGTTGAGGTGGCCGTACATGCCGCCGGGGACGACCTTCGAGGCCCTCTGGCGGAGTTCTGCGTCGGTCATCGTGAGGTCCTTAGAGGAGGCTGAGGGTGGTGTCGAGGTCGGTGAGGCCGGCTTCCGAGCCGAGGCCGGTGGCCACGCGAGCGGCGGCGGCCGTGCCCCAGCGGGCGGCGGCCGGCACGTTCTGGCCGTGCAGCAGGCCCGTGAGGAAGCCGGCGCAGTAGGCGTCGCCGCAGCCGGTCGTGTCGGCGACCTCCGTCTTGATCGCGGGCACCCGCTCCGCGCCGTCGGCGGTCACGACGAGGCTGCCCGACGCGCCGAGGGTGACGAGCACGCCCCGCGGCCCTTCGGCCAGCAGGGCGCCGGCCGCCGCCGCGACGTCGGTGGCACCCGTCATGAGCAGGGCCTGCGACTCGTTGGGCAGGACGTAGTCGACGTGGGGCAGGAAGGCCCTGGCCATGCCCAGCAGGTCGGGCATCTCCGACAGCAGGTCCATCGTGACGATCGTCCCGGCCGCGCGTGCCTCGTCCAGCAGCGCGAAGAAGGCCGGGTCGCCGAGGCCGAACGTGACGTCCATCCCGCCGAGGTGGATCGCCCGCGCGCCGCGCAGCACCCCGGCGTCGAGGTCGGCGTACGTCACCCCGAGGTTCGCGCCGGGCACGTGGAAGCTGGGCCGGCCGCCGTCGGGCCTGATGGGCAGGATGGACGCGGCGGTCTGCTCCCCCGCCCTGCGCGCCAGGCGCGAGACGTCCACGCCGCGCTTGGTGAGCACCGCCAGCAGGAAGTCGCCCAGCTCGTCGTCGCCGACGGCCCCCATGGTGACGACGGAGTTGCCCAGCCTGACCAGGTCGACGGCCGTCCCGGCGGCGGCGCCCGCGGCGGTCAGGCGGATCTGGTCGACCAGCACGGTGTCCTGGCCTTCGGGGATGTGCTCGACGGGCCTGGCGAGGATGTCGACGATGTGCACGCCGACGGTGACGACGGTCATGGTCTAAATAGACAGACGTCCGAATAAAAAGTCAATATGGTGAGGTACGCCTACGAGAGGGGCAGCCTGATGCCGAAAATCGTCGACCACGACGAACGCAGGCGCGAGGTCATGTCGGCGGCCGGCCGGGTGATCGTCAGGGACGGCATCGACGCCGCCACCACGCGGGCCATCGCCAAGGAGGCCGGCTACTCCAACGGGGTCCTCGCCCACTACTTCACCGACAAGGACGAGATCCTGCTGTCGGCGCTGCGCCAGTCGCACCAGCGCATCCGCGCCCGGCTGACCGCCAAGGTCGGGGGCGCCACAGGGCTGGCCGCGCTGCGCGAGCTGCTGCTCGACAACCTGCCGCTGGACGCCGAGCGCGGCGAGGAGACCCGGCTCGAAGTCAGCTTCTGGAGCCGCAGCCTGACCTCGGAACGCCTGGCGGAGGTCCAGCGGGCAGAGGCGGCCGAGCTGCGCGCCGCCGTACGCGACCTGCTGGGACAGGCCCGCGCGGCCGGCGAGCTGCGCGCGGAGGAGGACCTCGACGACCTCGCCGAGCACCTGCTGGCCCTGGTGGACGGCCTCAGCCTGCACCTGCTCCTCTACCCCGGCCGGCTCACCCGGGCGAGTGCGGAGCGCGTCCTGCTGGCCGCACTCGACCGCCGTTGATTGCCGCGTTTCGGACGACCCACTACATTCTTCGCATATGAGCCTCCGCGAGCAGCTGTGCGAGTACGGGCGGCGAGCCGTCGACCTCGGCCTGGTCATCGGCACCTCGGGCAACCTGAGCGTGCGCCAGGGCGACCTCGTGGCGGTCACGCCCTCAGGGGTGGCGCTCGACCGGCTGACGCCCGAGCTGTGCCCGATCGTCGACGTGTCGGGCCACCTCGTCGAAGGCGACACCCAGCCGTCCAGCGAGACCCCCATGCACCTGGCCGTCTACGAGGCCACGGACGCGCTGGCCGTGGTGCACACGCACTCCGTCTTCGGGACGGTCGTGGCCACCACCATGACCGAGCTGCCGCCGGTGCACTACAACGCGCTGGCGCTCGGCGGCGTGGTCAAGGTCGCCGAGTACGCCACGTATGGCACGCCCGAGCTGGCCGCCAACGTCAGGGCGGCGCTGGAGGGCAAACAGGCGGCCCTGATGGCCAACCACGGAGGGGTGACCATCGGGCCAACGCTGGAGCAGGCGTTCGAGGCCACCCGCCTGCTGGAGTGGTTGTGCGAGGTGTACGTCAGGGGCCTCGGCGTCGGCAAGCCGGCCATTCTCACGGACGACCAGCTCGCCGCCGTCGTCGAACGCGCGCTCAACCCCCCGTCGTTCCCCCGCCGCCCCTGACCGGGCGCGGAGGTCAGGCGAGCGCGGCCTGCTCGGCCAGGCCCAGGGGCAGGCCGCCGGACCCGGCGATCCGGTCGTGGAACTCCTTCGGCGAGCCGCGGAACGACTCCCGGATCCGGTCGATCTCGATCGCGCCCGTGAGGTAGGACGGCGCCTGGGTGGGCCAGGCGCAGTAGCGGTTCACCTCGCCCTGGGCGGTTCCCGGCGACAGCGACGCCTTCGTGGCCATGAACGTCTCGGCCTCCTCGACGGACATGTCCTCGCAGTGCAGCGCGGTGTCCACCACGATCCTCGCGGCGCGGAAGATCCGGCAGTCGAGGTGGGCCAGCTCGGTGGCGGGAGTGTCGAAGTAGCCCTCCTGGTGCAGGACCTTCTCGACGTACAGGGCCCAGCCCTCGGTGAAGTACGGGGTGCGGAAGACCTTCCTGACCGTGCGCGGATTGCCCGCCATGTACGACAGGTGCCAGTGATGGCCGGGATAGGCCTCGTGCACGGCGATCGACGGCATCGTGGCCCGCGAGTTCGTACGCAGGCGCTGGCGTACCTGCTCGGGGGTGAAGTCGTCGGGCGTGTAGGGGACGAAGAAGACGCCCGTGCGTGAGGCGCCGAGCGGGGGCGGCGACAGGTAGTGGGCGACGGACAGGACCGGGCGCGTGTACTCGGCCGACGGCAGCACGTGGCACTCCTCGCCGTCGGCGAACGTGACCAGGTCGTGCTCCTTGACGAACGCGCGGGCCCGCTGCGTCTCCACCTCGTACTCGGCGCGCATGTCGGCCAGCGTGGGCGGGTGGTCGTCCATGAGGGAATCCATGGCCGCACGCCAGTCCTCCGTGCCGTTGACCCGGCGCGCGACCCGGCGCATCCGCTCGTCCAGCTCCGCCCAGGCGGCCTTGCCCTTCTCGTGCAGCTCGGCGGCGCCGTAGGCGAGCATCTCCCGCTCCCGCAGCAGCGTGGAGTAGAGCTTCTCCCCCATCCGCCAGCTGCCGCCGCACTCGAAGCCCTCCAGGAACGCGACCAGCTCGTCGAAGGCCCGCGCGGCCGGCTCGGCGGCCTCGGCCAGCGTCGCGCGCAGGCCCTCGTCATGGACCATCGACGGGATCGTGCGGGTGAGGAAGTTGCGGCCGGTACGGGCCTGGCCGAGCCCGCGCTGGACGAGTAGCGGTGCCGCCAGGTCGGGGTCCAGGTTGGCGCGGCAGGCGGCCAGCACGCCGGGCACCTCGGCGAGCCGGGAGACGGCGGCCGGCACCAGCTCGGGCTCCGGCTTGAGCCGGTGCTGGAACGGCGTGAACATCGAGGCGAAGATCGCGGACAGGTAAGTGGCGGGATCACGCCGCCACGCCGGCCAGGAGGCCAGCGCGATGGAACCTCTCAGCTGGGAGAGCACGAGATCCCTGTCGATCGTGTCGTCGAGTGAGGCGGTCCGGAGGGCCGACAGGCGGTCGAGCCAGCGGACCTCCTCCTGCTCGCGGGCGTTCCAGGCGGCGGCGGTGAAATCGCCGAGGGTGTGATCGTAGCCGTCCGCCCCCAATGTGCTGGCGATGACGGGACGGTCGGAAAAGTACCACTTGAGAAACTCGTCCACTGCTGCACCATATCCTGATGAAATGCCCCTGCAGATCACCGGCGCGCTAGGCGACCCTGACCTGATCCGCCTCCCCTGGGAGGTGCCCCTCCGAGACTGGCCGCAGCGTCACCTGGTCGATCTGCCCCGCGGCATCTCGCGCCACGTGGTGCGGTTCGCCAGGCTGTCCGGCAAGGTGTACGCGATCAAGGAGATCAGCGAGCGGTACGCCAAACGCGAGTACCAGCTGCTGTGGGATCTCGCCCGGCTCGACGCCCCCTCCGTGGAGCCCGTCGCGTACGTCACCGGCCGCGAGAACGGGCTCGACGCGGCACTGATCACCAGGCACCTGCAGTTCTCCCTCCCCTACCGCGCGGTCATGTCGGGCACCCTGCGCCCCGACACGCTCACCCGCCTGCTGGACGCCCTCGCCGTGCTGCTGGTCCGGCTGCACCTCAACGGCTTCTACTGGGGTGACTGCTCGTTGTCCAACACGTTGTTCCGCAGGGACGCGGGGGCGTTCGCGGCCTACCTCGTGGACGCCGAGACCGGCGAGATGCACCCGATGATCAGTGAGGGGCAGCGGCGCGGCGACATCGACGTGGCGCACACGAACATCTTCGGCGAGATGCTCGACCTGGAGGCCGGAGGACTGCTGCACCCGTCGATCGACCCCATGGACACCGCCGAGGACATCGTCGCCCGCTACCACCGCCTGTGGGACGAGATCACCCAGAGCGAGATCATCGAGGAGGTCGACTGGCACCGGGTGGAGCAGCGGATCAGACGGCTCAACCTGCTCGGCTTCGACGTGGCCGAGATGATGGTGCGCCGCAAGGTCGGCACCGGGCGGCTGATCGTGCGGCCCAAGGTCGTGGACGCCGGGCACCACCAGCGGCGGTTGCTCCGGCTGACCGGGCTCGACGTGGAGGAGAACCAGGCGCGACGGCTGCTCAACGACCTCGACGGCTTCCGGGTCGCCAAGGGCCTGCGGCACGAGGACGAGGCCATCGTGGCGCACCGGTGGCTGGCGGAGGTGTTCCAGCCGACGGTCGAGGCGATCCCCACCGAGCTGCGCGGGAAACTGGAGCCCGCGCAACTCTTCCACGAGATCCTCGACCACCGCTGGTACCTGTCGGAGGAGGCGGACGCCGACGTGGGGCTGGCCGCAGCCGTGACGTCGTACGTGGACAACGTGCTCGTGCACAAGCCCGACGAGAAGGCGCTGCTGTCCGACGAGGACGCCGCGCAGGCCACCGGCGAGGGGCCTCAGACGGTCCCCGGCGGGCTGCGGGGCGCCGGGGAGGCGGCTCAGTAGGCGGCGGTGATGCGGCTGCGCGGATGGGCGTTCTGCTCCACCTCGTCGGCGATCGCGACGGCGAAGTCCTCGGCGCTGATGGCGCTGCGGCCCTGGTCGTCGGTCAGAAGCATGTCGCCGCCGACGCGGAAGGCACCCGTACGCTCGCCCGGCCCGATCTCCGCGGCCGGCGAGACGAAGGTCCAGTCGAGGTCCGTGACCTCCCGGTAGAGGCGCAGCACGTCACGCGCGGCGAGCGACTCCTTCTTGTAGCCGTCCGGGAAGCCGGGGGTGTCGACCAGGTCGACGCCGGGTGAGACCTGGAGGCTGCCCGCGCCGCCCACGACGATGAGGCGGCGTACCCCGGCCGAGCGCGCGCCTTCGATGAGGGCGCGGTTGGCGGCGAGGAACGGCGGCCCGGGCTCGGTGCCGTCGCGCGGCGGCGCGATGGCGGAGATGACCGCGTCGTGGCCCTTGGCCAGGGTGGCGGTGTCGTGGACGTCGCCCTTGACGGGCCCGGTGCGGCTGAGGCCGGTCACCTCGTGCCCACGGCCGGCCAGTTCGGCGGCGATGCGCTGACCGATCATGCCGGTCGCGCCGAAGAGCAGAATTTTCATGGCGTCACGATATCCATCGGATACTGGTTACTTCATCGTGCTATACGTACCTTGTGGATACCGGCGATGCCTTCGACCCGAACTGTCCGACGCGGGTGGTTCTCGACCGGATCGGCGACAAATGGTCGGCGCTCGTGCTGCTCTGCCTCGCCGACGGGCCCATGCGCTTCACCCGGCTGCGCTCGCGCATCGGCGGCGTCACGCCCAAGGTGCTGACGCAGACCTTGCGGACCATGGAGCAGGACGGGCTCATCACCCGCGAGGTGTTCGCGGAGGTGCCACCGCGGGTGGAGTATGCGCTGACCGACCTCGGAAGCTCCCTGCACGCCCCGATCTCGGCGGTGGTCGCGTGGGCCGAGACCCACGTGGCCGAGATCCTCCGGCACAGGGAAAGGTCCGCGTAGGCGGGCGGCCGGGCGTCAGGCGGTGGTCAGCTTGGTGATCTCGCGGGCGATCTCCGGCCAGAGCGGTTCGGGCAGGTCGTGGCCCATGCCCGGATAGGTCACCAGCCGGGCGCCGGGGATGGCCGCCGCCGTGGCCCTTCCGCCCTCGACCGGGATAAGCGGGTCGGCCTCCCCGTGCAGCACCAGCGCCGGCATCGTCAGGCTCGCCAGCAGGTCGGTGCGGTCGCCCGAGGCCATGATCGCGGCGAGCTGCCGGCCCTTGCCCGCCGGGTCGAAGCACCGGTCGAACGCGCACCCGGCCTTCTGCACGATTTTCTCCCGGTCCATCGGGTAGCCGGGCGAGCCGATCACCGCGTACGTCTCCAGCGACTGCTCCATGACGGCCGCGCGGTCGGCGGCGGAACGGGCGGTCAGGGCGGCGAACGCGGACTCCGTCGGCGGCGCGACCGTGGGACCGGGCGTCGACATGATGGAGGTCAGGGTCAGCACCCGCGCCGGATGCCGGATGGCCAGGCTCTGGGCGATCATTCCACCCATGGAGACGCCGGCCACGTGCGCGGCCGGCCAGCCGATGGCGTCCATGAGACCCGCGGCGTCGTCGGCCAGGTCGTCCAGCAGGTACGCCGAAGGCGCCCCCGTCGTGGGAGCGCCCTGGTCGTGGAAATGGGTCGACAGGCCCGCGTCGCGGTTGTCGAACCGTACGACGTGGTGGCCCTGCTCCGCCAGGAGCTCGCAGAGCCCGTCGTCCCAGTGGATGAGCTGCGCGCCGAGCCCCATGATGAGGAGCAAGGGCCGGCCGTCGGGGGAACCGATGCTTTCGTAGGCGATCTCGATGCCGTTCGCGGCTGCGCGGAGGGTCACGGTGGCCAGAATGTCATTCTGGCGCCGGGTTCGTAAAGTCAGCCCCGCCGGGCGTAGGCACCGGTCGAGAAGGGCACCGGCCGCCCCTTCTTGCCCGGGCCGTCACCCCATTTGGTGATGACGTACTCGATCTCGATGTGTCCCTTGCCGCCGTTGCCGTCGATCACCAGCGAGTCGCGGTTGAAGGTGCCGCCGGTCAGGTCGGCGAACGTCTTGGCGTCGAGATCCAGCATGATGCCGCGGCTGGACGGCTCCCCCGGCCCTCTGTCACCGACGAAGAAGGGCATCTTCTTGCCCTTGTAGATCACGTACCCCTCGGTGAGCAGCGGCCAGCTGGGGCTGGCGGCCATGCCCTTCTGCATCGGCTTGCCGCTGGCCGGCAGGCCGGTGTCGCCGGCCCGGCCCGAGCCGTCGTCCCAGAAGTACGACGCCGTGGTCGAGCCCTTGAACAGGGCCTTCTCCTCGGCGCCTGGATCGGCGTGCGCAGCGGTGCAGACGACGCTCATCGAGCTGACGGTGGAGGCGGTGAGCAGGGCAAGGGAACGCAGACCAAAACGGGAAGCCATGAAAATGTGAAGTCCTTCGCGAGGGGACGAGGGAAGTCACGCCGGCAGGAAGGCACGGCGCGGCACGCCCGAGCGACTACATCGGGCGAGGGGAAATCTCAGGGAAGGAGGGCCGCTCAGACGGCGGCCGGCACTACGCGTTTCAGGGGTACGACGCGGTGATACATGCGATATGTCCTCTCCATCACACCTACCGGGTTAGCTGACGGGTTCGGGCGTGGAGATGCCCTACCGGCACGCGGCCGGATTCACCCCAGTGAGGGTGGGTCCCCGGTTCCCGACCGAGTCGGGATTCGGCGCCAGCCGGAGGCCCTCTCTTGGGTAAGGGCCAGGTCACCGGCTGGTAATGGCGGCAACTCTAGCAGCGAATCGGACATACGCAAATGATTCGCCATCAACCGGGCAAAGATCTACCTAGCGCGGGAATACGAAAGGGGGTACGGCATGCCGTACCCCCTCAGTTCCCTCCGGCTCAGCCGCCGCTCTTGCGCCTGAACGATCTCTTACTCGCAGCCGGGCCGTGCGTCCCGTGAATCTTCGATGGGTCGACGCCCCTGCCACCAGCGCCGGAGCCCGCGTGCTGGTTGCGCTTGCGCTCCAGCGCTTCGCGGAACTTGCGCTTCATCTCGTCCTCGGGAGTTTCGCTGACTTCCGGCTCCGGTGATTCCGCCATGAGGACCTCCATGGTGTTGGGGACAACCACAGCTTCGCACGACGTCGCTTTCGACGCGAAACCGACTCTCCCGTCACCTGTCGCGAGTGAACGCCAGCAGCCGGAACACCGGGTCGGGCCCGTCGCGCCCCTGCCCATGACCCACGAACGTGGCCTCGCCGCCCTGCCGCAGGCCGTGCCGCGCCGCCTCCGCCACGACCAGCTCCGCCCCGTCGGCCGGACGTCCCCGCCTTCCGCCCTCGTGGGCGGCGCGCTTGTCGACCGTCGTGACGTACACGCCGCCGGGCCGCACCACGCGCGCGGCCTCGGCGATCACCGGGCGGGCGTCGTCGAGCAGGTGCAGCAGCCAGATCGTGGTGACCGCGTCGACCGACCCGTCGCCTACGGGCAGCAGGAAGCCGTCACCCAGCACCACGGGCACGCGCCCCGCGGCCACCCCCGCCATGCCGGCGGAGGCGTCCACACCGAGCACCCGCAGCCCGCGCCGGGCCAGCTCCCCGCTCACCAGCCCGGTGCCGCACGCGACGTCGAGCAGCGTGCCCCCGGGCACCAGGCCCCGCACGGCGCCCGCCGCGGCCTCCGCCCGCGGCAGCCCGCCACGGGTCTCGTCGTAATGCGCGGCCTCGCGGTCGTAGTCGAGCACGAACGAAGGGTACGCCGCCGGGTAAAAGGTGACCATTCGGTTCCTGGTGTTGTGTTGGAACGACCCAGGAAATACACCCCGCATGTTGGTCGACGCCCCGGATGCCACGATGGACGTGCCGCGATGAACGTGCTCGGTCATGACCTGGCGATGGATCTGGGTGCCGCGAGCACCCGCGTCTACGTCAAGGGCAAGGGCATCGTGCTCGACGAGCCGTCCGCCGTCATGCTCGACAGCCGCACGGGCCGGGTCGTCGGGTTCGGCGCCGAGGCCGCCCAGGGCACGCGGGGAGAGACCCGCTGGCCGGTCAGCGGTGGCCTGCCGGTCGACGACGATCTCGCCCGGCATCTGATCAGGTATTTCCTGCGCAAGGTGCACGGGCATCCCTTCTCCAGGCCGCGCGTCGTGCTCGCCCTGCCGGACAACTCCACCCCGATCGAACGGGCGGCGCTGCGCGACATCGCGTTCGAGGCGGAGGCCAGGGGAATCCTGCTGATCCCGCACGCGCTGGCGGCGGCGCTCGGCGTCGGCCTGCCGGTCAAGGACTGCGCCGGGCGCATGGTGATCGACATCGGGCGTGACTCCACCAGGATCGCCGTGCTCTCCCACGGAGACGTCATGGCGGCCACCACCGTTCCCGGCGGCGGCGAAGGCATGAACCGGGCCATCATCCGCCAGGTCGAACGCGACCACGGCCTGCAACTCGACCACGAGGAGGCCGAGTCGGCCAAGCGACGGGCGGGCACCGCGTGGAAGCCGCTGTACCGGCAGGTCACGGTGCGCGGACGCGAGAGCGGCACTGGGCACGAACGTACGGTGCCGCTTCCCGTCCAGCGAATCTACGAGGCGACCAGGCAGCCGATCGAGTCCATCGTGCGGGCCACCGTCGGCACCGTGGAGCAGTGCCCGCCCGAGATCTCCGTGGACCTCGCCGACCGCGGCGCGGTGGTGGTGGGCGGAGGCGCGCTGCTGCGCGGGCTCGGCCGGCGGTTGCGGGCGGCGCTGGGCATACCGGTGAGCAGGGCGGAGCGGCCGCTGGAATCCGTGGCGCTCGGGCTCGGCCGCTGCGCCGAGAACCTGGGGCTGATCTCCAGGCTCCGCGGCGGTGACCCACCCTGAAGGACACGGCGGCCCGGCGGCGCGAAGGAGGACGGTTCATGACCGTGCACGGCATCGACCACGTCGGGGTGACGGTGCCCGACCTCGACGAGGCGACGAAGTTCTTCGGGCGCGCGTTCGGGGCCGAGGTGCTCTACGACACCCTGCCCAAGGAACGGGGACCGAAGCAAGGATGGGCGGTCGAGCGGCGGTTGGGGGTGCCGCAGGGGACGGTCGAGGTGGCGGTGCGCATGCTGCGGTTGCCCAGCGGACCCGGGATCGAGCTGTTCGAGTTCGGCGGGCCGCGCCAGGCCGACCCGGTCCTCATGTGCGATCTGGGATGGCAGCACGTCGCCCTCTACGTGGACGACGTGGACGCGGCGGTCCAGCAGGTGATCGAGGCCGGCGGGTCGCCGATGGGCGAGCCGGTGCCCCTGCCGGGGCCGGAGTCGGGCCGGCGCAACCGGTTCGTCCACTGCCGTACGCCCTGGGGCAGCGTGGTGGAGCTGGTCAGCTACCCGGACGCGCAGCCGTACGAGGAGGACACCGTACTGCGCCGCTGGCGCCCCTGACACCGGACGCCCGGCCCCGCCCCGATCGTCCGGCGCCTTGGCCGCGTCGCGCCCGGACGGGCGAGGCCCTGGCGGGGCCCGTGGTTCACGGGGTGGAGAGGGCTTCCGTCGGGGACAACCGGGAGGCGCGGACTGCCGGGTAGAGGCCGGCCACGGCGCCGATGAGCAGGGTGGCCACCAGCCCGCCCACCGTGGCCCAGGCCGGCACCACGGACGGCCAGCCGCTGTAGAACGCGTACCCCATGGTGACGCCCATGCCGAGCAGGATCCCCCCGCTCCCGCCCATCGCGGACAGCAGCAGCGACTCGGACAGGAACTGGCTGCGGATCTGCCCGCGGGTGGCGCCCAGGGATCGCCGCAGGCCGATCTCCGCGCGGCGTTCGAGCACCGAGATGACCATGGTGTTGGCCACGCCGACGCCCCCGACGAGCAGGGCGACCGCGCCCACTCCGAGCAGGAGGTTGGCGAACGCCTGGCTGGTCGCCTGCTTGGCGGCCAGCGCGTCGGACGGGCGCGAGACGTCCACCTCGTTCGGCGCCTCGGGGTTGGCCGTGCCTGCCAGCACCTGCCGTACCGACTCCAGCTTGGCCTCTTCCGAGCGCGTGTAGAGCGTGGTCGGATGTCCGTCGAAGCCCAGCCGTGACTCCGCCACCGGCCAGCCGACCAACACTCCGTTGTCCAGGTCGGTGGCGAGCGCCACCGGGTGGAGGATGCCGACGACCGTGAACCGCGCGCCGCCCACGATGATCTGGACGTCCGGTCCCGCCGCGCCGATGCCGAGCCGCTGGGCGGTGACGGAGCCGAGCACGGCGGCCGGGTATCGTTCGGTGGCCGCGTTCAGCCACGTGCCGCTGCGCACGGTCGCGCCCACCGTGCCGGGCAGGTCGAGGCTCGTGGCGTACGCGCTGATGCCGCCCGTCTGCGCCTCGGGGATCTGCTCCGACCGGTACACCTTGGCCTCGGAGATCTTCCCCACGGACGACGCCCGCTCGACGGGGCCGATGCGTTCGATCATCGTCTCCGCGTCCTGCGGCATCTGCGCCGCCTCGCCCATGAGCGTGGTGCCCGACGACACGGTGAGCAGATTGGTGCCGAGCGCCGACAACGTACGGTCGAGTTCGGCGCCCGACGAGGACGACAACCCGACCACGCCGACCATGGCCGCGATGCCGATCGCGATGCCCAGCGCCGACAGGAACGCCCGCAGCGGGCGTGTGCGCAGTCCGACCGCGCCGACCCGCATGACGTCGGCGAGCCGCATCCTGGCCGGCGACGGTTTCGGCCGCACCACCTCGCCGCCGCCCCAATGGCCTCCGCCCCGAACGCCCGCCATCATGCGACCCCCGATCCCGCGTGCCGGCGCCAGGCGTCGCCGTGCGGTTCGGCGGCGGAGTCCTCGACGATCCGGCCGTCGCGCATCCGCACCTGCCTGGGCAGGCCGGCCGCGATCTCCCGGTCGTGCGTGATGATCAAAATGGTCGTGCCGCTCGCGTTCAGCTCGTGCAGCAGCTCCATCACCCCCGTGCCCGACACCGAGTCCAGCGCCCCGGTGGGTTCGTCGGCCAGCACCAGCGGCGGGTCGCCCGCCACGGCCCTGGCGATGGCCACACGCTGCCGTTCGCCTCCGGACAGCTCGTGCGGCTCGTGGTCCATCCGGTGCCCCAGTCCCACCCGGTCGAGCGCGGCGGCCGCGCGGCGGCGCCGCTCCGCCCGGCGAAGGCCCGTGTAGATGAGCCCGTCGGCCACGTTGTCCAGGGCGGAGACCTTCGCGGCGAGGTGGAACGACTGGAAGACGAAGCCGATCGTGGTGGCCCGCAGCGCCGAGAGCTGCCCGTCCGACAGGGTCGAGACGTCGTAGCCGTCGATGTGGATGGTCCCCGACGTGGGCCGGTCGAGGGTGCCGATGACGTTGAGCATGGTCGACTTGCCCGAGCCCGACGGCCCGACGATGGCGGCCAGCTCACCGTGCCGGATCCGCAGCGACACCGACTGCAGCGCCGCCACTCCGCCGGGATAGGTCCTGGTCACGTCCGTCAGCTCGATCATGGGGTACGTCATGACTTCGGCATCCCCACGGTCATGCCCTCCACGAGCCCGTCACCGCTGACCTCGACCCGGCCCCCGGCGAACAACCCCGTCTCCACCGCGACGTACCGGGACCTGCCCCCCTCGACGATCTCGAGGCCGTACCCGCCCTCCTGCAGGGCCACGAGCGCCGCGACCGGCACGGTCAGGACGTCCTCACGTTTGGACGCCGTGAACGTCACGTCCACCGCCGCCTTGTCAAGGCCCTTGGCGGCCTTCGAGTCCCCGATCGAGACGAGCGCCTCCAACCGGGTCTCCGGCTCGGCGTCCTGCCCCTCACCCGGCTGGATGACGGTGGCGACCTCGCTCACCTTGCCGTCCACGCTCTTGCCGTCGGGCAGCGTGATCTCGACCTTGGAGCCCTTCTTCGCCATCCGCTGGTCCTCGGCGTCCAGCTCCACCGTGATCACCTTGGACGTGCCGGTGTACGTCAGCACCTGCTGCCCCGGCGCGGTCGGCCGGCCCTCCTCGGCCTCCAGGCTTTCCACGCGCACCTTGCCGGGCGCGAAGACGACCCGGCCCAGCTCGACCACGCCGGTCTGCTCCAGCCCCCGGTCCTCCTGCCACTCCATGACCGCCTGGGCCGTGTCGTAGGTGTACTCGTCGTCGACGGTGAAACCGTCGTAGCCGAGCTTGCCGAGGTTGCGTTCCAGCGCCTCGACGTCGTCACCCTCCAGGCCTGCCTTCAGGTCCCGGTACGCGGGCGTCGAGCCGTACATCAGCATGACCGGCTCGTCGTCCACCCGGTACAGCGACTTGCCGCGGGTGATCTGCCGGCCGCTGTCGGGCAGCCACGTGATCGTGCCCGGCCTCCTGCTCACCGCCGTGGTCACCGGGCCGTAGCCCAGCTCGCCATCTGCGTCCCTGGTGTCGTTCAGGGTCTGCCTGGTCACCTCGGTGGTGGCCGGCGGCAGCGCCACGGCCGACCGGGTCGGCCCGGTCTTCCCGTCCAGCAGGCCGGCGCTGTTGACGGCGATCAGCCCGCCGCCGGCGACGGCCACGGCGACCAGCAGGCCGGCGACCAGCTTGCCCCGCCCGCCACGGCGACGGGAAGGCCTCGCGGGGGCGGGCTCCGCCTTCCCGTCGAGGGGCGTGGCCCGGTCCGTCGCCGGAGCCATCAAGAACCTCCCATACCGGCGTCGGCGGACTCCTTCTGGCACTTGGCCTGCGCGTCCTTGAAGTCGGGGTCATTGCCGACCTCACCTGTGATGCGCATCATGTTGCCCTCGGGGTCGGGGTAGCTCTCGACGCCGTTGTCACGCATGCACTGCGCGAGCTTGCGCAGGTTCTCGCCCGCCTTGGGGTCGCCCTGGCCCGACTTCTGCCCGCTCGGGGCGAACTCCTTGCAGGCCTCCTGGGCCTTGTCGACCCTCTCCTTGTCCTCGGGGCTCTTCACCTGGAGCTTCATCTTGACGCCCTTGCCCGGCTCCGGATCGTCCACCTCCACGCCGTTCTCCCGCATGCACTGCGCGAACTTGAGGCCCTGTTCCTGTGGGTCCACGCTCGGTTTGCCGGTGGCCGCGGCCTGGTTGCCGCCGCTCACCGACGCCACATTGGATCCGCCGTCACTGCCGGACCCGCATCCGGTCAGGGCCAGGGTGAACGCGATCGGCCCCACGGCCATCACGCTGAGGATTCGTCGTCGCATGGAAGCTCCCTCCGTCGAAAGGTCGTCGTCGAGAGCAGATGCAACAGGACCCGTCGTTTCCCCAGCGTTTCCTTTCACGGCTTACTTCAAGCGAACATCGACTGCGCCACAATCTGCCTTCATAAGCGAATGAAAGGGCTTGAATACGCCATGCGAGTGCTGGTGGTGGAAGACGAGCGCATCCTCGCCGACGCGATCGCCGAATGGCTGCGGGACGAGACCCACGCGGTCGACCTGGCCAACGACGGCGAGAGCGCGCTGGAGCGGATCGCGGTCAACGACTACGACGTCGTCGTGCTGGACCGCGACCTGCCGCGGGTGCACGGCGACGACGTGTGCAAGGAGCTCGTGGCGGCGGAGTGCGACACGCGGGTGCTCATGCTCACCGCCGCCGCCCAGCTCGACGACCGGGTGAGTGGGCTGTCCATGGGCGCCGACGACTACTTGGCGAAACCGTTCGCCTTCCCCGAGCTGGCCGCTCGCGTGCTGGCGCTGGGCCGGCGTGCCCGCCCCGCCGTCCCGCCCGTGTTGCGCCGCGCCGGGATCACCCTCGACCCGGCACGGCGGGAGGTGTACCGGAACGGGCGGTTCGTACCGCTGTCGAAGAAGGAGTTCGCCGTGCTGACCGAGCTGATGCGGGCGGAGGGCAGCGTCGTCTCGGCCGAGCAGCTCCTGGAGAAGGCGTGGGACGAGCACGCCGACCCCTTCACAGGAGCGGTCCGGCTCACCATCCTCAAGCTGCGCCGCAAGCTCGCCGACCCGCCGGTCGTGGAGACCGTGCCCGGAGTGGGGTATCGGATCGCATGATCTTCTCGCGCCTGCCACGCCCGCAGCCGACGCTCCGGCTGCGGCTCACCCTCGTCTACGGCGCCCTGTTCATGATCGCGGGGCTGGCGCTCCTCGGCGTCACCTATCTCCTGTTCAACCAGCAGCTCAACCAGTACTTCGAGAGCCGGTTCACGCCGGAGCCCGGAAAGATCAACAGGATGGTCCTCCACCACAACGGAGTCGTGCTCTCGGGCGAGGAAGCGAAGGAGTTTCTGGCACAGCAGGAAACGGAGTTGCGGGGCGTCGCCGTCACGTCGCTGATCACCCAGGGAACGGTCGCGCTGATCATCGTCGGCGCGGCGGCGGTGACGTTCGGATGGGTGGTGGCGGGCCGGGTGCTGACGCCGCTGCACCAGGTGACCGCCACGGCCCGCAGGATCGCCGCCGCCCCCATGGCCGAGCGCGGCCTGCACGAACGAATCTCCCTGGACGGGCCCAACGACGAGGTCAAAGAGCTCGCCGACACCTTCGACACCATGGTCGAGCGGCTCGACCACTCCTTCGACGGGCAGCGCAGGTTCGTCGCGAACGCCTCCCACGAGCTACGCACCCCCCTGACGCTGAACCGGGCGCTGGTCGAGCTGGCCATGCACCGCCGTACGGCCACGCCCGACGTCAAGGAGCTCGGCGAGAGCCTGCTGGAGATCAACGCCCGCCACGAACGCCTCATCTCCGGGCTGCTGCTGCTGGCCAGGTCGGAGCAGCACATCGCGGACCGGTCGCCGGTCGACCTTGCCGACGTGGTGACGCACGTCGTCGCCCACACCTCGTCCGACGCCTTCGAGGCGAAGGTCACCTTGTACGAGGTCGCCGAACCGGCCCCCACCACCGGCGACGCGCTGCTGCTGGAAAGGCTCGTCCACAACCTCGTGGAGAACGGCATCCGCTACAACGTGGACGACGGCACCGGGTGGGTGCGGGTGGTGAGCCGTACCGTGTCGGGCGGGAAGGCCGAGATCGAGGTCAGCAACACCGGCCCGAGCGTGCCGCCGTACGACGTCCCTCTGCTCTTCAAACCCTTCCACCGGCACGGGGCCGAACGGACGGTCACGGGGAAGAGCGCCGGGCTGGGCCTGTCGATCGTACGGTCGGTGGCGCTCGCGCACGGCGGCGACGTCAGGGCGCGACCGCGGGAGGGCGGCGGCCTGGTCGTGATCGCCTCCCTCCCGCGCCCGCGCGCCTAGGGTGCCGCGGTCGCGCCGGCAGCGCGCACCCGCCCCCGTCGGCGGGGACCGTCTCCTCGGACAGCAGGAACGTGCCGTCCGCGTGCCTGCGCTCCAGGTAGGCCATCGTGGCCCGGAACATGCCGGGCCACCTCGTCATCCGGCGCCGTGTGACGCACCAGCAGGACGTGCAGCAGGTCACCGTCCTCCGCGGGCTCTGTTCAGTTGACGCAGTCCTGCGTGTCCAGCCCGAGCGCCAGCTCCCTGACCTCGCCCTTCTTCGAGGTGATGAAGGAGTAGTAGGCCTTCTTGTTGCCCGGCACGGAGGCGAGGAGGAAGCCGCTCGCGGCGGTCTGCCAGCGCGGGTACGCCTTCTTGACCTGCTTCGTCGTGGAGCCGATGCCGATGCCCTCCGGCGTCCTGACCCCCTTCGGGGCGAAGATGACGGCCACGCCGCGCCGCTTGGAGACGTACAGGCCCACCCGGTTCTTGCCCGAGGGATGGGCCTTCAGGTCCCAGCCCGAGCATGCTCCTCCCCTCAGCGGCGTCTTGAGCACCACCCTGCCTGTCGCCCTCGCCTTCTTCGCGCTCATCGCCAGCTTGACCCTGCCGTAGCCGTACGGGCCCAGCCTGGTCTTGGCGGCCCGCACGGCGTGAACGGCCTCCGCACCAGCCGTCTGAGCAGACGCGGGCGTGCCGGTGGCGAGCAGCGCCCCGCCGGCCAGGGCCGCGACGATTGTCTTCCTCATGGTGATCGTCCTTCTCGGTCGAGACGAAGGCCCCTCTCTGTATATGAGGAGAGCCCGGAGCATGATGAGAGCGACGGAGGCCGCGAAAGTACACGGTCGGCCTCACTCCGTGGGCCCCCGCACGGGATCCGCGTCGGCGGCGTGTGCGGCGTGCTCTGCCCGGACGCGCCACACCGCCGGCATGAGCAACGTGGCGGCCGTCAGCAGCACGGCGACCGCGGCGCAGCCGCCCAGCACGGGACGGGTGCCGAGCCCTGGTGGCGGGGCAGCCGGGAGGATGCGGAGCCACCCTGCCAGAACCCACCGACAATTCCGCGGCCCGCCGACCGGACGCGACCCGCCGACGCGACCCACCCGACCGGACGGCCGCCGCGGCCGACCTCATTACCGGCCGTCCGGGGGCCGGATCAGGAGAGCCGCGGCGTGACGACCTGGGTCAGCGGTCGCGGACGTAGTAGTGGCCGAGCGTGTCGTCATAGCGGCCGGTCGGGCGGCAGCAGCGGCGGAAAGCGCCGCCCTGAGCCGCAGGGGCACGGGTCCTTGCCCCCGAGCTTCTCGATCAGCTCTTTGTCGCGGCCCACGCTCCGGTCGCCGCGTTTGACCTGCGTCTCGCTAGAGGGAACCCCCGGCGGCGCTTGCTGATGGGTTCAAAAGGACATCTCGTCGCGGTGCATGGCGGGCCTCCTGGGGTCAGTGAACGGTGTTGTCACGATAGGAGCCCGTACGCGGATCCGCGATCGGATTTTCCGCCCGGGCCCCCGAGAAGGGCCGTACGGCTCCCCGCTCGGCCGTGCACCGGCGATCCTCTACAGGTCAGTAACATCGGCACAAAATATCTTTCGTGTCGGTATCGTACGTAAAGATCTCTCATCGCACCCGTCTCAGGAGTCACCACTCTCATGGCGCACGTCGAACCGCTGCGGGAGGACGACCCGGCGGTGGCAGGGACATACCGCTTGCTCGGCCGGCTGGGCTCGGGCGGTCAGGGGACCGTCTACCTCGGGCTGGCTCCCGACGGTACGCGGGTGGCGGTCAAGGTGCTGCATTCGAGGGCCGGGTTCGACGACAGGTTCGCCAGGGAGATCGAGAACGCGCGGCGGGTGGAGCCGTTCTGCATCGCGCAGGTGCTGGACGCCTCGCTGGGGCGGCAGCCGTACATCGTGACGGAGTACGTCGAGGGCCCCTCGCTGCACGAGGCCGGCCGGCACGCGGGGGCCGACCTGCAGCGCCTGGCGGTCGCCACGGCCACCGCGCTGGCCGCCATCCACGCGGCGGGCATCGTGCACCGCGACTTCAAGCCCGCGAACGTGCTGCTCGGCCCCGGCGGCCCCCGCGTCATCGACTTCGGCATCGCCCGCGCCATGGACGACGCGGCCACCCACACCAGCGGCATCGTGGGGACGCCCGCGTACATGGCGCCCGAGCAGCTCGCGGGGCAGCCGGTGGGGCCGCCGGCTGACGTGTTCGCCTGGGCGTCGGTGATGGTGTGGGCGGCCACCGGCACGCCGCCGTTCGGGCAGGACACGCTGCCCGCCATCATCAACCGCATCCTCAACAACGAACCGCAGCTCGGCGACCTGCCGCATCCGCTGCGGTCGATCGTGTACGACTGCCTGGCCAAGGATCCGCGGGCCCGGCCGGCCATGCGGGACGTGCTGCTGCGCCTGCTGAGCGGGAACAACCCCGCCCCGCACGCGGGTGGGAGCAGTCCGCAGGTGCCGTACGCGGGCGGGGAGAACGCGCCTCCGCCGTACGCGGGCGGCGCCGGACCGGCGCCTCCCCGCGCCCGGCCCGGAGCCGGTCCCATGCCCCCGCACGGGCGACACGCGGGTGGGGCCG
>NZ_JAAAHR010000089.1:0-36458 GCF_009908215.1 Nonomuraea sp. K271
AGGCGGATCGTGATCGAGCATGCCTGGCCTTCCCCTCCATACCAACCGGCCACCACCGAAAGGGGGAATGTTCCTGAACAAACGGACGTCACCGCCGCCCGCCACCGCTACCCGCCACCGCTACCCGCCACCGCTACCCGTCACCGGACGCTGATCAGCTACCGTCACGCAAACGTGATCAGCACTTTCACCACGTCATCGAGCTTCTTGTCCGAGACCTCGAAAGCACGCTCCATCTCCTCGAAGCGGAACGTGTGGGTGGTCATGAGCGTGGGATCGAGCCGCTTACCCTGCAGAACGCGCAGGAGCCGTTCCATGCGCAGCCTGCCACCGGGACACAGGCCAGTCGTGATCGTCTTGTCGGCCATCCCGACCCCCCACTCGACCCGCGGGATACGCACGAACTCCCCTTCTCCGTAATAACCGGTGTTGGACACCACCCCGCCCGGTTTAGTGATCTTTACAGCCGTCTGGAAGGTGACATCCGCGCCGAGAGCTTCGATGGCGGTGTCCACACCCTGCCCGCAGGTCAGGTCGAGAACACGCTCCACGACATCCTCACTCGTGAAGTCCACGATCTCGTCGGCACCATAGTCGCGAGCGAGCTTCTGCCGGCTCGGCACCGACTCGACACCGATAACCAGGCCCGCGCCGCGCAGCTTGGCACCCGCGGTGGCCATAAGACCCACCGGACCCTGAGCGAGCACGGCCACCGTCCCACCGATCGGGATGTTGCCGTTCTCCGCGCCCATGAACCCGGTCGAAAGCATGTCAGCGCAGTAAACCGCCACCTCGTCGGGGACACCGTCGGGAATCTTCGCCAAGTTGGCGTCGGCCTCGTTGACGTGGAAGTACTCGGCGAAGACCCCGTCCTTCGAATTGGCGAACTTGAACCCCCCCAGCGGCCCGCCCGACTGCGACGGATAACCGTTCTGGGAGGCGAGATCGCCCCAATCGGGAGTGACGGCCCCCACCAAAACCCGGTCGCCCGGCCGGAAAGCCGTCACCCCGCCACCCACCTCGTGCACCACGCCGACGCCCTCATGGCCCAGCGTCAGGCCCTCCCGCGGCCCGATACCGCCCCTGACGGTGTGGGAATCCGACGTACAGATCAGAGCCGCGGTCGTCCGTACGACGGCATCCAGGGGACCAGGCCGCGGAACCGGCTTGCCCACCAAACCGACCTGTCCGATCTCCTTCATCACGAACGCTTGCATCGTGCCCCCGAACGTTCCCCGTGTCCGACGTCGCCGAGAACGCCACGGACATGTCCAGCTCTACCCTCTCGAACCCGGCGTTTAACGTGCGCCCATTCCCCGTGAACTGTCGTGGGAGATGTCGCCCAGGAGCTGACCACCGGCGAGTTGTCCGGGCGCAGCGGCGTCCCCGCCTCCGCGCTGCGCTTCTACGAGCGCCAGGGACTCATCAGCAGCCGCCGCACCGACGGCAATCAGCGCCGCCCCACCACGGCACCCTGCACAGGGTGGCGTTCATCCGCGCCTCGCAGAGCGTCGGCATGCCCCTCCGGTTCACCGAGTTCATCGGCTGCGGGTGCCTGTCCTTCGAGGAGCGCGCGCTGGTCAACCTCGCGGACACGCTCGCGGAACACGGTCCGGGGCCCCGCCGCCTGCTGGAGCCCTGAGCGATGGCCGCATCGCCTCGACCGGCCACGTCGCCCGATGGAGGGTGAGCCGAGTAAAGTGCGGCCATGGGCAACGGCGGGCTGCGCGAACGCAAGAAGGCCAGGACCAAGGAGACGATCCTGCGCGAGGCGTTCAGGCTTTTCCGCGAGCGCGGCTACAACGCCACCACCATCGATCAGATCGCCGAGGCCGCCGAGGTCTCGCCCGCCACCTTCTTCCGTTATTTCCCGACGAAGGAGGATCTGGTCACCCTCGACGGGTTCCCGCCGTTCATCGAGGCTCTTCACGTCCAGCCGCCGGGCCCGCCGGTCACCGTGCTGCGGGGCGCCTTCCGTACGGCCTTCGACACGATGACGCCCGAGGAGATCGCCGCGGGGCACGAGCGGGAGGTGTTCGCCGCGACCGTGCCCGAACTGGTGGCCGCCAACCTGCGCAAGAGCCCAGGCGTGCTGCGGCAGACCTACGAGATCCTGGCCGGCAAGACCGGGTGCGACGCGGGCGATCCCCAGCTGCGCAACGCCGTGGGCGCGGTGTTCGGGGTCGTGACCCTGCTCTGGCTCCAGTGGGCGCACGATCCCGGGCTGGACGGGCCCGCCGAGATCGACCGTGCGCTCGAACACCTGGAGTCAGGGCTGCCGCTGTAGGCGGCGCCGCCGTACGCCCGGCCGGCGAACCAAGTGGATGTTGTATCTTACGCCGCATGACGCGAGCGGAGGGCTCCCGATGGCCAGGCTGACCCGGGCGCAGCAGCAGGAGCGTACGCGTGCCGCCGTGCTGGCCGCGGCGAGGGAGGAGTTCGCCGAGCACGGATACGCAGACGCCAAGGTCGACCGGATCGCGGAGCGGGCCGAGCTGACCCGTGGCGCGGTCTACTCCAACTTCCCGAGCAAGCGCGCCCTCTACCTGGCGGTTCTGGTCGACTCCGTCGAGCACGTTGGTGAGGCGGCCTCGTCCCCTGACCTCGACGAGGCGGCGGCCGCCTTCGCCCGTGTCTGGCTCGAACGGCTGCCATGGTCCGGCGACACGCCCGCCGGGGGGAGCCTGCAGGCCCGGTCGCTGGACGGCGTGTTCGGCGACGAGCCAGGCCGTACCGCGCTGGCGCAGGTCACCAAGCTGGAAGCCCTTCTGCTCGCGCTCTGCCTGGAGTCACGCGCGCCGGGGCCTACGAGGCAGGTGCGCCTGGCCGAGCTCGTCCTCACGCTGCTGAACGGCGCCGGCCATCTCGCGGGCACGGCCCCCGGGTTCGGTGACCCGTTCGACGTGGTGCGCGCCTGCGGGCACCTGGCCCACCTCGACCTCGCCGACACGTGGGACCCGCCGCACCTGCCCTTCGTCGCCGCCGCCCAGCGCGCCCAGGACCCCTGGGACACGCCCGCGCAGCTGCCGGACCTGGTCACCGGCCACCCGTCGGGGTTCGACGGCGACGGCGTGATCGCGTTCCTCGGCACCGGCCGGCTCGACGCCGCCGAAGAGGCCTTCCGCGCCGCCCGGCCGGGCGACCCGGTCACCGTGGCCGTGGTCACGGACGATCCGGCCGAGCTGGGGCGGCTCGTCCGGCTCAGGATCGGTGACCTCGGCGGGTGCCTGCGCCGCGTGTTCGCGCCGGACGACCGGCCCCGCCCGCGCGTCGTGCTCGACGAGCGTGCCGCCCTCGCGACGGCCGCCGCCGTCCCCGTGGCGGGCGAGGTCACCGAGGGCGCGGTACGCGTCGAGGCCGGCACGATCGTCGCCCGAGCCCATGGGCGCGGCGCCGCGTACGCCGTGGCGTCGGCGGCGCGTTCGGACCGCGCCGGATGACCGGGGTTCCTCGTGCTGCCATGAAAAGAATGCCGATGGTGTCCCTTGCGCGGGTGCTCGTTCGTCATTCGGGTGAGAGCCCATTGCCTCGGAGGTAGTGATGCAGTACGCACTGATGATCTACGGCGAGCCCGGCTACATGGAGACGCTGTCGGACGCGGAGCGGGAGGCGGCGTACGCGGAGTATTTCGCGTTCGCGCAGGACGAGCGGTGTGTCAGCGCCGCGCAGTTGCAATCCGCGGAGACGGCGACCTGCGTGCGGGTGGCCGGCGGCCGGACGCTGATGACCGACGGGCCGTTCGCCGACACCAAGGAGGTGCTCGGTGGCTTCTGTCTGGTCGAGGCCGCCGATCTGGACGAGGCGATCGAACTGGCGGCGCGGATCCCGGCGGCCAGATTCGGCGGCACGGTGGAGGTCAGGCCGGTGATGCGATTCTGACCATGCTGGAGGAGGTGTTCAGGGAGCAGTGGGGCCGGGTGCTGGCCTCGCTGGTCGGGTTCCTGGGTGACGTCGATCGCGCAGAGGAAGCCGCCCAGGAGGCGTTCACGATCGCGGCGCAGCGCTGGCCCACGTCGGGTGTGCCGGACAATCCGGTCGCATGGCTGGTGACGGCGGCCCGCAACCGGGCGATCGACCGCATCCGCCGGGAGCGCACCCTGGCCGGCAAGCTCCACCTGCTGCCGGCACAGGAGGCCATCATCGAAGAGTTCGACGACACACGCATTAAAGACGAACGGCTTGAACTGATCTTCACCTGCTGCCATCCGGCGCTGCCGCTGGACGGGCAGGTGGCGCTCACGTTACGGACTCTCGGAGGGCTGCGGACCGCCGAGATCGCCCGGGCCTTCCTGGTCTCGGAGGAGACCATGAAACGCCGGCTGACCCGCGCCAAGAACAAGATCAAGGCGACCGGGATCCCCTTCGCCGTCCCCGGCGCCCATCTGCTGCCTGAGCGCGTCGACGCGGTGCTCGCCGTCATCTACCTGATCTACAACGAGGGCTACCGCGGCCGGATCGACCTCGGTGCCGAAGCCATCCGGCTCGGACACGTACTCGCCTTGCTCATGCCGGAGGAGCCCGAAGTGCACGGGCTGCTCGCACTGATGCTCATCCACCACGCCCGGCGGCGGGCCCGCTTCTCCGGCGACGACCTCGTCCTGCTCGACGACCAGGACAGGTCGCTGTGGGACATGCGCCAGATCACGGCGGGACGGGCGGTCCTCGACCGGGCGCTCGCGCTCGGCGGGCGCGGCGCCTACGTCGTGCAGGCCGTGATCGCCTCGCTGCAGACCCACGAGCGCATCGACTGGCCGCAGGTCGCCGTGATGTACCGGCGGCTTGCCGACCTGACCGGCTCGCCGGTGGTCGAGCTCAACCACGCCGTGGCGATCGCCCAGGCCGGCGACCCCGCCGCGGCGCTGCACGCCGTCGACCGGCTGGACCTGGACGGTTACCTGTACTTCCACTCCACCCGAGGCGAGCTGCTACGGCGGCTCGGCCGCGACGCCGAAGCGAGCACCGCCTACCACCGCGCCCTCGAACTCGCGACCTCCATCCCCGAACGACGTTTTCTGAGGCGCAGGCTCCAGCAACTCTGACCCGGGCTCGGCACTGGGGTCCCGGTCGGCTGTACCGGCATGAACCCCTGCATCGCGTGCGGCGAGGCTGATCGCGGCGACCGTAACGGCGTGCATGGGTCATACGGGCTGTCCGAGCGGCCTGATGGTCAGGGTGTTGAGGTCGACGCCCTGCGGCTGGTCGAGGGCGAAGCAGACGGCCTCGGCGACGTGCTCGGGCGGCAGGGCGAAGGGAGGTGTGCTGTCGCCCGGCCAGAAGGGGGTGTCGATGATGCCGGGGTTGACGAGGGTGACGCCGATCCCGCGGGTCGTGACGTGCATCCGCAGGTTCTCGGCGAGTCCGGTGACGGCCCACTTGGTGGCCGAGTAGAAGTTGCCGGGGCTGTTCTTCACACCGACGACGCTGCCGAGGAGCACCAGCCGCCCGCCGGTGGTCTCGAGGTGGGGGAGGGCGGCCCTCGCCAGTAGGGCGGGGCCGAGGACGTTGGTGAGGACCATGGAAGGCCACAACGTCGGGTCGCCGTCAGTGAGCGCCGTTCCTGTACTGCGGTGGTGGTCGCTGGAGGAGAATCCGGCGTTGGCCACGGCGGCGTGCAGGGCGCCGAAGTGCTCGACAGCGCGTTCCACGGCGGACCGGGTGGCCTCCCAGTCGGCCGCGTCCGCGATGAGGCCCAGCAGCCGGTCGGGGCGACCGGCTTCGTCCAGGAAGGTCTTGAGCCGGGCCTCGTTGCGGCCGGTGACGGCGACGCGGTGGCCGCGATCGAGGAGCGAACGTGCGGTGTGGGCGCCGATGCCGCTGGTCGCGCCGGTGATCAGTACGGTCTTGCCGATCATGGACAACTCCAACACTCGTGTTGCAAAGGTGGGGCTCAACCGTAACTCCATTTCTCTCCAACTGCAACGTTGGTGTTGGACTAGGATGCACTGTATGGCATGGGATGTTGAGGGCACGAAACGCCGCATCTACGAGGCGGCGCTGGCCGAGTTCGCCGAGCGCGGGCCGGACGGGACGACCGTCGACCGGATCGCGAAGCGCGCGAAGATCAACCGCGAACGCGTCTACAACTACTACGGCGACAAGGCCTCATTGTTCTCAACGGTGATCCGAGGCGAACTGGAGAAGCTCGCCGCCGCCGCGCCGCTGGTCATCACGTGCCCTACGGACCTCGGCGAGTGGGCTGGACGGACGTTCGACTACCAGCGCGCCCATCCCGACCTGGCACGGCTGGTGTTGTGGGAAGGGCTGGCGGACACCGGAAGCGTGTCGGACGAGATGACCCGCACCCAGCTGTACGCCGGCAAGGCCAAGGCGGTGGCGCAGGCGCAACAGGCCGGCCTGGTCGACGCCACCATCGACCCGGCCCACCTGATCTTCCTGATCATCGCGCTGTCCAGCTACTGGTCCGCGGCGCCGCAGATCGCCCGGATGTTGTCCGGCGGCGACGCGCGGGACGGCGCCGAAGCCGCCCGCCGCCGTGCCGCCGTGGTCCACGCCGCCCAGCGGATCGCCGCGCCGCGAACGACCACCTGAGACACGCCCCGCAGCGAAAGAAGTGGGCGCTGACCTTGGGTTATGGTCCGCGTCATGCGCCCGATGCCATCAGCCGACATGGTCAGCCTGATTTCGTTCCTCGCGGTCCTGCTGATCTTCTTCAGCATCGACGTACGGTCGCGGGAAACGGCCGCCTCGGACCCGTGGCATGTGCAGGTGTTCGGATGGACCTCACGGCTCGGCGGGATCTCCACGGCGCTCGCTCTGGCCTTGGGATGGGTGGACCTTTTCCTGCCGGACGAGAACAGCCCGATCCACGTGGCGTTCGTGGCCGTTCCCGGGTCTGTGGCCGTGTTGTGCGCGATCGTGCTGGGCCTGGAGATGCTCTGGCAGTGACGGCACCCGCGGCACGGCACCCCGGTCGGTCGGCCTCCTCCTGCGGAGCAGGCCGACCGACCCGCGGCTACATCTCCGGTGGCCTTCCTGGCATCACGGTGAAGGGGAACCCGGCACTCGTCGTACGGCGCAGCGAAATCTCGCACTTGACCCGGCGCAGCACCTCGTTCCTGCTGAGGCCGAGCCCCTGTGCGATGAGCCGCTCAGGGCGCACCGGCACCGGATCCTCGAAGACGACCTGCACCTGGACCGGCCACGCCCCCTCGATCGATTCCGACGGGGCGTGCAGCCGCCAGGCTCCCGCCCAGTCCAGGGTGAAGCGGTTGCGCCGGGCGAGCAGCGGATCCAGCAGCCTGGACGCCACCAGTTCCGGATCGTTCGCGTGGTAGCCGTCGAGCTCGGCCGGATCGAGGGCTCTGACCGGCGCCCGCTCGTGCACGGTGAGCTTGCTCGTACGATCGCACGACACGCAGCGGACCAGCAGCCACACGTCCAGCAGCTTGCCGTTGGCGTTGACGCGGAAGGTGCCCTCGCCGGTGGTGGCCGACTCCGACCGGCAGTCCACGCACCGCAACGACAGCAGAGGCAGCCTGGTCCGACGCACGACCCAGGGCAGCACCATATGAGGTTGTGAAGACATGATCTCTCTAGACCTGACACGAGGCCGATTGCGCGCGGCCTCAAGCGCTGTATGACCGGGCGCACGCGGGCAGCCCGGCGGAGCCGGCGAGAAGGCCGGCTAGAAGTGAGCGAGAAAGGTGTCAGGTCTGAAGAGCAGGCGGGGTCACGCGGTTCTTTCCTCTGTTGTTCGCGACGCGGGTCGCGGGCAACGTACAGGACCGCGAAAGGAAGGCACAACTGATTTCCGGTGTGGCTCACTCGTCGAGGGGGACGCGTCAGACACCGCCACGGGCCGTGGCCAGCCCGACGGTGGCAAGGACGTCCCGCCCACGAGGAGCGTGCAGGCCCACCGATGGCAGAGGCCGCCGCTCCACGGCCAGGACGAGGCCCAGCAACAGCGCGACACCAGGACGAGGTCGATCACGACCGCGGCCGGCCGCGCATCCATGGGAGCCGGCGGTGCGGACCGCAGTCCGGTGAAGGTGGCCGCCGCTTCTTCAGGGGCGCCGAGGCGGCTCTAGGACCTGGGTCGGGCGCGTCAGATGGCGCCCATCGCCCGTCTGCCGCAGCACTTTCAGCAGCTCGTAGCCATATCGGCGGCGGACGCTCAGGACGGACAGCACGGCCAGCTCGGTCGTGCCACGTGCGAGCTCGCCGACGCAGACGGGCGATGGTCGCCGATTCCGGCGTCGCCTCGGGGTCCCCGGTCATGAGGCACGGCGAACCGCATGCCGTCGACGGCCGCGACCAGGCCGCCGCCGGGCCCGACGGGGAACTTCATGTCCGCTCTTCTTCGGAGAGTTGACAGGCGCCACGCCAAGATCAATACTCCGTCGTGTTACTGACGCGCCCCGCACCAGGTTTGCCGGGAGGCCTATCGTGACCACGTCGTCAACCGTGCGCGAAGCGCGTGAGACACTCGTCCGCACCCATTTCGAGTCCGAGGCCGCTCAGGACTTCGACGTCACCATGACGACGATGCTCCACCCTCGTTACGAGCTCATCCCCACAGGCGAAGTCTTCGAGGGCGAGGAGCAGGTGCGGGGCTACTACCACAGGACGAGAACCGCCTTTCCGGACCAGCGTCACGAGAATGTCCGCCTGCACCATTCCGACACCGCGGTGATCGCGGAGTTCGACCTGCTCGGCACCCACCTGGGCGAGCTGTACGGCATCCCGCCCACCGGCCGGAGCTTCCGCTGCCCGGTGGTGGCGTTCTTCCTCTTCGACGGGCCCGACGGCGACAGGATCATCTGCGAGCGGATCTACTTCAACGCCGCCACCATCACCGGTCAGCTGGGCATCAGCCCGACTGCGGCAGCGTAAGCGGTCAGCCGCCGCCCCAACGCGAGGTCCCCGCGCGATCTGGCGCCCCGATACACGGGATTGCGTTGGTGCGGCTCAGATGCCTCGTCGCGGGGCCGGCGAGCGTGCCCCGGCGCGCATGGCGGCGCACACCGAGTCGTCGTGGTACATCGTCAGCATGAGCAGCGCGACGTCGGAGGTTGTCGATCTTTCAGACGTCATTGACTCGCGGTACGGCGTAGAAGCGTTCGTCGGTGAGTCGCTCGTCCGTCGCGGAAGTCCACAGCAAGCACCTCGACGCGGTCGGCCAGCGTGGGAACGCGGTCCGCAGGTCCAGCTGGTCAAGGAGCCGGCTCGCCTCGGCCTGCAGGACCTGCGCGGGTTCGACCAGCGACATGGACCCAACGTGGAAGACAGTCGACGGGCACGACCAGAGATGGTCCGGGGTCGATCGCCTCGCCGCCGAGCTGTATGGCGCCCGCCGTCGGCGTGACACCCGATCGTGGGCGGGCCGGCACTGAACCCGTGGTCCGGTGACCGTACTTCCGCGTCGAGGCCGGCCGCCCCGCCTCCGCGGCCCTTGCTGCCGTGGCCCCTACTGGGCGGCCGGCGTGTACGTCGCGATGATGACGCCGCTCTTCATCACCTTGGTGCCGGCCAGGGTGAGCGTGGTCGCGACGTCGTCCAGGGGCGAGGAGATGCTCGGGCCGCCCACGAACACGGGGGTGATCCAGAACCGCACCTCGTCGACCAGGCCCGCCTTGACCAGGGTGTGGGTGACGGTGCCGTAGCCGTACATCAGGATGTTCCTGCCCTCCTGGGCCTTAAGCCTGGTGACGGCTTCGACGAGGTCGCCCAGCAGCACCTCGCTGTTCTTCCACTCCGGGTCGGTGAGGGTGGTGGAGGCGACGTACTTCTTGACGTTGTTGAAGTAGGCCGCCCCGGTGCTCGGGTCGCTTTCGTCCTGGTTGGGCCAGGCGGCGGCGAAGCCCTCGTAGGTGCGGCGCCCCATCAGCAGCGCGTCGGCCGAGTCCGTCTGCTCGCCGGCGAACGCGGAGGCCTCGTCGTCGAAGTACGGCATCGTCCACGCCGGGTCCTCGATGACGCCGTCGAGGGAGATGTAGGTCGAGCAGATGATCTTGCGCATTCCGGGTTCCTCCTGCTGCCAGTACGCGTGGTGCCGGTCGTGGCCGGGAGCCGCTCAGCGCGTCCTCCTGCCATGACCACCATCCTGAAGGGGGCACCTTACGATCCGCTTCAGGTCGCCTTCCGCCGCCATCCGGTCCATGCCGTCAGGTTATGGATGCAGGTATTGGACGCCGTAAACAGGGCTGGACCAGGCTGGAAACTCACGTACGACCTGCCCTGCGGAGAGATCCAGTGTTCACCGCCTACGCCACCGTCACCGTTCTCGCGATCGCCGCCAACGTGTGGGCGGCGACGGCGGACTTCATGAAGGCCGGATTCGTCCTCGCCAACTCGGCCGCACTCGGCATCCCGTTCTCCTGGTTGCCCCCGCTCGGCGCGCTCAAGGCCGCCGGAGCCGCGGGGCTGCTGCTCGGACTGCTGGGGGTACCGTTCGTCGGCGTCGCGGCCGCCGCCGGGCTCGTCCTGTTCTTCACAGGTGCCGTCGTCGTGCACGTACGCGCCCAGGAGTACGTCAAGATCGCGATTCCGGGCGGTTTCCTGGCTCTGGCCGTCGCCTCGCTCATCCTCGCCCTCGCGCGCTGACGGGCGCGGCGCGGGGCGAACGGTTCGCCGCGCGCGGTGAGGAAACGATCGCGCAGATGAGCGCGAATCCGAACAGCTCGTACCGCGCCGAGTCGAGCGTCGAAGGGACGCCGAGGTTGACCAGCGCACCGGCGACCGCCGTGCCGAACGGGCCGAGGACGCCCAGCCGGCGCACGGCACGTTCGCTGACCGCCGAGGAACTGACGAGCTGGGTCAGCGACCACCCGGGCGGGAGCGCCGCCCCGATGAACCCGGCCACCAGGAGCAGCGCCAGTATCACGCCGGCGAGCCGTGCCGGGCGGCGGCCGCCGCCCACACCGCGGCGGGTGTCAGCGGCATGTCGACGTGCTCGACGTCGAGGGCGTCGCACACGGCGTTGACCACGGCGGGCGGGATGCCGATGCAGCCGGCCTCGCCCGCGCCCTTGGCCCCCAGCGGCGTGTTGGGGTTGGGCGTGACGGTCTCCAGCAGGGTGACCGGCGGCATGTCGGCGGCGGTGGGCAGCAGGTAGTCCAGCAGGGTGCGCGCGTACGGCATGCCGTCGGCGCCGATGACCGCCTGCTCGTGGAGTGCCTGCCCGAGGCCCTGGGCGATCGAGCCATGGCCCTGGCCGTCGACGATCATGGGGTTGACGACCACCCCGTAGTCGTCCGCGGCAACCAGTTTGAGCACGCCGACCGTCCCGAGGTCCGGGTCGATCTCGACGACGGCCACGTGCGCGCCGTACGGGAAGGCCTGCGGCGGGGCGAGGATCTCGTCGGCGCGCAGCGGCCCGGTACGAGCGACCAGCTCGCCGAGTGCGAGCCCGGTGATCGGCCCCGCGTCGACGCCGGTGCCCGGCTCGCCCTCTGTTCCCGGGCCGGGCGGCTCACCGGCCAGCAGCCGGCCCCGCGCGTAGGTGACGTCGTCCTCCTGCAGGCCGAGCAGTCCCGCGCACCGGCGGCGCGCCGCGGCGACCAGCGACTCGGCGGCCCGCCACAGCGCCGCCCCACCCACCTGCATGGAACGGCTGCCGAAGGTGGCGAACCCGTGGGGCACCTCGCCGGTGTCGCCTTCCGCGACGCGGACCAGATCGACGTCCACGTCCAGCACCGAGGCCACGACCTGCGCGAACGCGGTCAAGTGACCCTGCCCGGTGGACGTGGACCCGACGCGGGCGATGAACGTGCCGTCCGCGCAGGCCTCCACGCTGCCGAACTCCTCACTGTCCGGCGGCCCTCCCGAGCGCTCGACGAACGTGGCGATGCCCACGCCTATCGGCGCTCCGCCCTCCTGGCGGCGCCTGGCCTGTTCGGCGCGGACGTCGTCGTAACCGGCGGCGGTCAGCGCGCGCTCCAGCGTGGCGGCGTAGTCGCCCGAGTCGTAGGTGCGTCCCGTCGGCGTGAGGTAGGGGAACTGGCCGGGGCGGATGAAGTTGCGGCGGCGCAGCTCGGCGGGGTCCATGCCGAGCCGCCTGGCGAGCCGGTCCACGGTGCGTTCGAGCGCGTACGCGGCCTCAGGGCGGCCCGCGCCGCGGTAGGACGCGGTCGGTGCGGAGGTGGTGGCCACGCACCGGACCCGCGTGTGCACCCGCGGCGTACGGTAGGCGCCGGTGCTCATCGCCCCCGTCATCATGGGGACGAAGGCCCCTGTGTGCGGGTAGGCGCCGACGCCGGCGTCGATCAGCAGCTCGTAGGCGAGGAAGGTGCCGTCGGCGTCGGCCGCGAGCCGTACGCGCTGGTCCTGGCCGCGGCCGCGCGGGCCGGCCAGCATCGCCTCGGCGCGGTCCTCGCACCAGCGCACGGGCCGGCCGAGCCGGATCGCGAGCAGGGCGGCGACGACGTACTCGGGGTAGGTCTGGCTCTTGGCGCCGAACGCGCCGCCGGTGGCCGGGACGATGACCCTGATCCGCTCCCTGTCCAGGCCGAGCAGCTCGGCGAGCGAGTCGCGCAGGCGGTGCTGGGCCTGGTGGGAGACCCACACGGTGAGCCCGCCGTCCTCGCCGGGGCCGGCCAGGACGGCCCTCGGCTCCAGGGACGTGGGCAGCAGGAGCTGCTCGCGGTAGGCGGCCTCGACGACCACGGGCGCGGTGGCGAACACGTCGTCGGCCGGCTCGCCGAAGGTGCGTTCGGCGACCACGTTGCCGCGCCCGTCGTAGAGCGGGGGCGCCGCCTGGGCGGTCATCGGGTCGCAGACGGCGGGCAGCGGTTCGAGGTCCAGCCGTACGGCCTCCGCGGCGTCCTCGGCCTGGGCGCGCGTGGTTGCGGCGGTCACGGCCAGCGCCTCGCCCGGGTAGCGGACGCGCCCGGTGGCGAGCAGCGGCCACGGCGGCGAGTCCTCGGCGCCGGGCAGGGCACGGGCGGAGAGGTAGGGCAGGTCGGCGGCGGACCACGCGCCGGCCACCCCTTCCTCCTTCAGCGCGGCGGCGACGTCGACGCCGCGGACCAGCGCGTGCGGCACCGGGCTGCGGGTGAAGGCGAGCTCCAGGGTGCCGGGCAGGTCCAGGTCGGCGACCCTGCGGGCACGCCCGGTGAGCAGGTCGTGGTCCTCGCGCCGAGCGAGCGGCATCCCGATGTACCGCAATGTTTGGACACCCCCGCGTTCGGTACCAACGTGGATATCGGATGCCCGGGATGAGGGACATGAAACCGCCGCAATTCGACTACGTAGCGCCCGCTTCCGTGCCGGAGGCGGTGGCCGTGCTGGCCGAGCGCGGGCCGCACAGCCGCGTGCTCGCGGGAGGGCAGAGCCTGCTCATCGAGCTGCGCTACCGGACCGCGCGCCCGGCCCTCGTGGTCGACGTCAACCGCATCCCGGGACTGTCGGACATCACGGTCGACGACGGCTCCGTGCACGTCGGCGCGCTCGTCCGGCACGCACAGCTGGAGCGCGCCCGCTTCGACGACCCGCTGGCCGGCCTGTTCCGCCAGGTCGCGCCGTACGTCGCCCATCCGCCCGTCCGCGCGCGCGGCACCTTCGCCGGCAGCCTGGCCTGGGCGCATCCGGCGTCCGAGTGGTGCGCGCTGGCCATGGCGCTCGACGCGGGGATCGAGCTGGACGGCCCGTCCGGCCCGCGCACGGTGCCCGCCGCCTCGTGGTTCCGCGGCCCGTTCGCCACCGCCTGCCTGCCGGAGGAACTGGTCACCGGCGTACGGCTACCGCGCCCGCCGGCCGGGGCAGTCGCGGCCTTCGCCGAGCACCGCCGCACGCACGGCAGCTTCGCGCTCGCCGCCGCCCTCGTCATGCTGCGCGTCTCCGAGGGCCGCGTCGACTGGGTGCGCGTCGGGCTGGCCAACGCCGCCGACGTCCCCTTGCGCGCCGTCGAGACCGAACGCCTCATCACGGGGGAGCCGCCGCAGCCGGACCTGCTCGCGCAGGCCGCGGCACGGGCCGCCGCCGAGGCCGACCCGCCCGACGAGCCGCACGCGCCGGCCGCCTACCGCAGGCACGCGCTGGCCACCCTCGTGCGGCGTTGCCTCACCCGAGCCGTCGAGACCGCAGGAGCACCATGAACGTCCAGCTCACCGTCAACGGCGGCACCCACCGGCTCGACGTCGAGCCGCGCACCAGCCTCGCCGACGCGCTGCGCGACCGGCTCGGGCTGACCGGGACGACGCTCGGCTGCGAGCACGGGGTCTGCGGCTCGTGCACCGTGCTGGTCGACGGCACCGCCGTACGGTCCTGCCTGGTCCTGGCCGTGCAGGCCGGCGGCGCCGACATCCGTACGGTCGAGGGTCTGGCGGGCGAGGACGGGCCGCATCCGCTGCAGGAGGCGTTCGCCGCCGAGCACGCCCTGCAGTGCGGGTTCTGCACGCCAGGGTTCCTCATGCTGCTGGCCGGGGCGCTGGCCGAGGAGCCGGACCTGGACCACGACGAGCGGCGGATGGACGAGATCCTCGCCTCCAACCTCTGCCGCTGCACCGGTTATGCGGGCATCCGCCGCGCCGCCGCCCGCGCGGCGGCGGCGCTGCGCGGGGACGGCGCCGCCGCCGTTCACGAGCCGGAGGGCGGGTCCGCGTCATAGATCGCGATCGACCAGAGCCCCCGCCGGGAGCCGGTCTCGGCCGCGAGCCGCTCCGGCATCGCGGCGATCGCCTCGCGGTCCCACGGACCGTCGCACGTGCCCGCCCGTCGGTCGGCCAGGGCACATTTGTCCGCCAACGTGGGCGATCCGATCGGCGCGTCGGCGGGGAAGACCCAGACCTCCAAGCTCTGCGGTGCCCGTAGCCAGTCCGGTGTCACCGAGCTCTCGTCGTACTGGACCTGGAGGCCCTGACCCAGGCGTACGCACGGGGTGAGGTCGTTCCACGAGCCCTTCACGTCGCGGATGAGGACCCACGCCTTCGGGTCCGCGCACCGGAGCGCGATCCCGGTGTGCACGCTGGTGGGGCGGAACGTGATCCGTACCCGCTCACCCACTGTCCGGTAGGTCTGGCCGGAGATCAGCGACACGGGCCCGTGCCTGGTCCCCAGCGTCCGGGGCAGTTCGACGTCCGGCGCGAAACTCGCCGTGACGCCCGTGGCCGGTTCGCCCCGCCACGCCGTCACGGCCCCGGTCAGCGGCACGACCGTCGCCGCGGCCCCCGCCAGCGCCGCCACGGCCGCGCCCGTCGCCACCCTCCGGCGCAAGCGCGTCCTGGCCCCCCGCCGCCTGATCTCGTTCAGCCGGGGCGGCGACCCTGCCTCGCGGACGCTGTTCTCGGCGAACACGGCACGCAGGTCGTCCTCGGTGTACTGGCTCATCGGAGCACCTCCGGCTTCAGATCGTGCAGCGCGGGATCCACCCGCAGCCGCGCCAACGCCCTGCTCAGTTGTTTCTTCACGCTGCCGACCGAGCATCCGAGCGCGTCGGCCACCTGCTGCGGCGTCAGATCGTCGAAGTAACGCAGAACGAGCGCCGCGCGCTGCCGGGGCGGCAGGGTGCCGACCGCCGCCCAGAGGTCCGAGCGCCCCGCGACCCCCGTCGCCAGGTCCGGCCCGGCCGCGTACTCGGGCAACGCCTCGGTCGGCACCTCACCGCGCCAGCGCCGCCGCCACCAGGAGGCGTGCGTGTTGACGAGGATCCGGTACACGTACGGGTCGGGATCGGCCTCGATCCTGCGCCAGGCGGTCCACGCCTTGACCAGCGTCGTCTGCACGAGGTCCTCGGCGGCCTGCCAGTCGCGGGTCAGCAGGTACGCCGTCCGGCACAACCGCTCGTGTCGTTGCCCGACATATTTGGCGAACCCATCCGCCATCACATCCTCCCGTACTATTCCGTCTCACGGTGTCCTACCGGTTGGCGGAGCGGTCCGGGTGACCGGGCCCGAACCTTTCAGGCGGCCAGGCTCGATTCGCGGACGACCAGCTCGGTGGCGAGCTCGACGTGACGGGAGTCGATCTCCTCGCCGGCGGCCAGCCGCAGGGCCGTGCGCAGGGCGACGGCTCCCATCTCACGCAGCGGCTGGCGTACGGTGGTCAGCCGCGGCGAGGACATGTAGGCGACGTCCGTGTCGTCGAAGCCGACGACGCTGAGGTCTTCGGGGACGCGCAGGCCACGGGCCCTGGCGGCGTGGATCGCGCCGAGGGCGGCCTCGTCGGAGGCGACGAAGACGGCCGTCGGCGCGGGGGACAGGTCGAGCAGGGCGGCGCCTCCCCGCACTCCGTCGGGATAGCAGTAGCCGGGCGTGACCACGTATCCGGGCAGGACGGGCACGTCCGCGGCCTCCATGGCGGCTCGGTAGCCGTACATGCGGGCCTGGTTGGAGGCGGCGGTGGCGGGGCCGCCGAGGTAGGCGATGCGGCGGTGGCCGAGGGCCAGCAGGTGCTGGGTGGCGGACAGGCCGCCGGCGAAGTTGGTGGGGCCGACGCTGGTCACCGAGGCGCCGGGGAGGCCGAGCGGGTCGATGACGATGACCGGCAGGCCGGCCCGTGAGAGCGCGGCGAGCTGTCGCGGGGCCGGCTCCTCGAAGAGGGTGATCACCGCCCGGCGTCCGGCGGTCACGTCGAGGGGCCCGGTGGCCCTTCTGGTGATGACGACCCACACGCCTGACGCGGTGCCCGCCTCCATCACACCCTTGATGATCTCGGACGAGCACGCGCAGAGCTCGTCCACCTGCACCTCGACGGTGCCGGGCTCGGCCCGGCCACGCCGCGGCGGGACGTAGCCGTGCTCCTGCAGCAGAGACCGCACCAGGGCCCGGGTGGCCGGTGCGACGTCGCTGCGGTCGTTGAGCACCTTGGACACCGTGGCCACCGACACGCCGGCCGCGGCGGCAATGGTGGCCAGCGTGGCACGTCTGCGAGTCACTGCATCGCCCCTCCCGATATCCGGCATTCACCTTATCTGGCCCAGAGCTGCACAGGTACGGCCAAAAGACCGGCAGCGCACGCTCCTCCGATATACGCTATGAATGTAGCGATACATCTGTAGCGAATAGAGGAATCTCATGAACGACGTCGTCATCGTGGGCGCGGGCCCGACCGGGCTCATGGTCGCCTGCGAGCTGGCTCTGGCCGGCGTGCGTTGCAGGATCGTCGACAAGCGGAACGGTGAGGCCGGCGTCACCCGGGCATTCGGCCTGCACGCCCGCGCACTGGAACTGCTCGACGCCCGGGGGCTGGGAGACCGGTTGGTCGCGCGGGGCAACCCGCTCGGCACGGTGTATCCCGCCTACGCCTCCCGCGTCGACTTCGAGCGGCTCGACACGCGCTACCCGATGTTGCTGATCGTGCCGCAGAGCGGCACGGAGGAGGTGCTGCGCGAGCGCGCCGCCGAGCTCGGCGTGGAGATCATCAGGAACGCCGAGGTCGTCGGCCTCTCCCAGGACGCCGACTCCGTACGGCTCACGCTGCGGGACGGCGCCGAGCTCTCGGCCAGGTACGTCATCGGCGCCGACGGCGCCCACAGCACCGTCCGCGAACTGCTGGACGTGGGCTTCGCGGGCGAAACCTACAGCCTGCCCATGCTGCTGGCCGACGTCCGCATCCCTGGGCCGGAGCTGCCGCCCATCACCCAGGTCGGCACGGCGGGCGCGGTCGTGGCCATCCCGTTCGGCGACGGCTGGTTCCGGGTCGGCGCGTGGCTGCTCGACGGGGACGATCCGGACCGGGAGCCGGCCTTCGGGCAGATCCGCCGCGCGTTCAAGGACATCGCCGGCACCGACTACCGGATGAGCGAGCCGCGCTGGTTCTCCCGCTTCGCCGCCGAGCGCCGCCAGGCCCGCAGCTACCGGTCGGGACGGGTGTTCCTGGCCGGCGACGCCGCGCACGTGAACTCCCCCATCGGCGGCCAGGGCATGAACACCGGCGTCCAGGACGCCGTCAACCTCGGCTGGAAGCTCGCCGCCGACCTGCGCGGATGGGCCCCGCCGTGGCTGCTCGACAGCTACCACGCCGAGCGGCATCCGGTGGGCGCCGCCGTGCTGGCGCTGACCGACCATCTCACCCGGCTGGTCCTGACCGGCTCGCGGCTGCGGCTGCGGGTGAACCGGCACGTCATGGCCACCCTGCTGCGCACCGGCCCCGGCCGCCGCCGCGTACTCGGGCTGATGTCCGGGCTGGAGATCGCCTACCCTCCCGGCGACGCGCACGCCCACCCGCTCGCCGGGCGGCGCGCGCCCGACGGGCCCACCACCGGCGGCCGGCTCTACGAAGTCCTCCGGGAGGGCCGGTTCGTCCTGCTGGCCTCTGGTGACACCACCGCCGGGCGGCCGTGGGCGGGCCGGGTCAGGTCAGTGCGCCCGCTCGGTCGCCTGCGGCCGGAGGCGTCGCTGATCCGTCCCGACGGATACGTGGCCTGGGCCGGAGATCGCGACGGCATCCGGCAGGCTCTGGTGAAATGGTGCGGCCCAGCCGAGCACACAGCGCACCACACGACAGACCACACCGACCGGGGAGAGCGACCCGACCGTGCCACGCCCTAACCCTCAGCGCCGCGAGCACCTCGTCGGCGCCGCCATCGCGGTGCTCGCGGAGAAGGGCTCCCGCGGCCTCACCCACCGAGCCGTCGACGCCGCCGCAGGCGCCCCCGACGGCACCGCCTCGCGTTACTTCCGCACCCGCGACGCCCTGATGGACGCCATCATTCAGCGGATCGGCCGGCGCCTGTCCGAACGGGTCGACGCCCACGTGGTGCGCCCGCTCGACCCCGCCCGCCTGGAAGAGACGCTGGTGAAGGTGCTCACCCTGATGGTGGCCGACGAGCGCGGCGAGCCGCTGGCGCTGTTCGAGCTGCACCTGGAGAGCACCAGAAACCCCGCCCTGCGGAGCATGCTGGCCGATGCCCTGCGCGAGCGGTGCGACCTCATCGTGCGCCAGTGCCGCGCCGCCGGCATCGCCCTCACGGAACAGGACGCGATGCTGCTGGAGACGAGCGTTCTCGGCATCCTGTTCACGGCGCTGACCACTGGCGTGCCCGACGATCCCGGCCCGGCGATCCGCGCAGTCGCGCGCACTGTGCTCGACCGCTACGTCCGTGCTTGAGCCGTCAGGGGCGGACCGCGCCGGCCAGGCGGCCGCGCCAGTAGTCGTCGAGGGCGACCACTTTGATCACGTCCCCGGTCTGCGGCGCGTGCACCATCTTCCCGTCGCCCGCGTACATCCCCATGTGGCCAAGCCCCTTGCTGAAGAGCAGGTCGCCGGGCTCCACGTCGTCAAGGGGCACGCGGCGGGCGGCGCCCCAGCTCCACTGGCTCCAGGTGGTGCGCGGCAGCTCGACCCCCGCCGCGCGCCAGGCGGCCTGGACGAGGCCGGAGCAGTCGAAGGAACCCGGGCCCGTGCCACCGTACCGGTACGGCTTGCCCACCTGGGCGAAGGCGAACGTGAGCGCAGCGCGGGCGTTGCCCGACGCCGCCCCCGTGTACGGGATGCCGGGGCTGGCCGGGTTGCCCTTGTTGAAGCGGCCCAGCCGGCGCAGGAGCTTGGTCTGTTGCTCGACCAGCTTGTCGACCTTGGCCTTCTCTCCACGTACCTTGTCGCGTGCCGCGTCAGCCTCGCGCAGGACGGTTCTGGCCCGGTCGCGCCGGTCGCGCAGGTCCTTGGTCGCGGCCTCGAAGGCGCGCACCTTCGAGGCCTCCGCCTGAGCGATCTGGTCGAGGGAGGCCATGGAGCCGAGCACCGCCTCGGGGTCGCTACGGCCGGTCAGCCCGCTCCAGGCGGGGAAGGAGCCGAGCCGGTAGTCGCGGGCGGCCAGCGCGGCAAGGTCTCCGCGCAGGGCATCGGCTCGGGCCTTCCTGCGCCCGACTTCGGCGTTGAGGGCGTCGTACGTCTTCTTCGCCTTCTTATGGGCCTCCGCGGCCTGGTTGTACCGCTCGACCATCTGGTCGGCCTGCTCGTTGAGCTTCACCAGCCTGGCCCTGGCCTTGGCGGGAGACGGATCGGCGGCGGCCGTGCCGGGGACGCCGAGCAGCGTGGCCGCCGCCAGCGCGACGGCCGTCGCGGTTCGCCTGGTCCCTGCTGGAACGGCCACTGCGCACGCCTCCTCACGATCGCCACGTCATGAGGAGATACGCGGGCCGTGCCGGAGGTGTTCAGTGAGTGGTGCAGGTCAGGCTGACGACGGGTCGGGCCACCGGTATCCGACGCCGGTTGGCGCCGGTGACCTCGCCGACGCCCCTGACCGGCCGCCCCGAGGCGTTCGTCCAGCCGTGCGGGACGCGGACCACGGCCGGCACGTCGCCGGTGCGGCAGCGCGGGCAGGCCGGGCTCATCGGGCTCATCGGGCTCATGCCGTACCGATCGAGCCGGCCCCCAGCAGCGCCTTGACGTCTCCGTAGAACGCCGGCTCCGCGGCGACGCGGAAGGGTACGAGGTCGAGCAGCAGGTCCTTGCGGCCCTGGCGGTGCAGGCGCACGTGTACGGGCGCCCGCCCCGGATGGGCGGTCAGGATGTGCTTGAACTCCTGCACCAGCCGCGGGGTCAGCCGCGTCTCCTGGATCGAGATGACCACGGGTGAGGCGGTGTCGGCGGCGGAGACGTCGAGCAGGGTGATCTCCTCGCCGTAGACGCTCATCGTCTCGTCGCGCACGTTGATGCGGCCCCTGACGGAGATCACGCGGTCCTCGGCCAGCAGTTCGCCGTAGAGCGTGTACGTCTTGGGGAAGATCAGGCACTCCACGGAGGCGTCGTGGTCCTCGAGGGTGACGATCGCCCACGGGTTGCCCTGTTTGGTGACCTTGCGCTGCAGGCCCGAGATGATGCCGCTGACGCGGGTCACGCCTTCCTGCCGCTCGGAGGCGAGCAGGCCGGCGATCGTGACGTCACGGTGGGCGTCGAGGACCCGCTCCGTGCCGTCGAGGGGGTGGCTCGACACGTACAGGCCGAGCATCTCGCGTTCGAAAGCGAGCAGGGTGGCCTTGTCCCACTCGCCGTCGGGGATCGCGACCGAGAACGCGCCGGTCCGGTTCGGCTCGCCGAACAGGGAGTCCTGGCCCTGCGCCTCGTTGCGTTTGAGGTCGATGACCGCGTCGATGGCCGGCTCGTGTACCGCGACGAGGGCCGCCCGGTCGTGCCCGAGGCTGTCGAACGCGCCGCTCTTGGCCAGCGACTCGATGACGCGCTTGTTGCAGACGACGGTCGGCACCTTGGCGAGGAAGTCGTCGAAGTCGGTGTAGCGGCCCTTGGCGGCGCGGGCGGTGACGATCGCGTCCACCACGTTGGATCCGACATTGCGGACCGCGCCCAGACCGAAACGGATGTCGGAGCCGACCGCGGCGAAGTCGAGGCGGCTCTCGTTGACGTCGGGGGGCAGCACCTTGATGCCGAGCCGGCGGCAGTCGGACAGGTAGACGGCCATCTTGTCCTTGTCGTCGCCGACGGAGGTGAGCAGCGCGGCCAGGTATTCGGAGGGGTGGTTGGCCTTGAGGTAGGCGGTCCAGTAGGAGACGAGGCCGTAGCCGGCGGTGTGCGACTTGTTGAAGCCGTAGCCGCTGAAGGGCACCAGGACGTCCCAGACCGCCTTGATCGCCTCGCTGGAGAAGCCCCGGCCGCGCATGCCGGCCGAGAACCTGTCCCACTCGGCGTCCAGCACCTCCTTCTTCTTCTTGCCCATGGCCCTGCGCAGCATGTCGGCGCCGCCGAGCGAGTACCCGGCCAGCTGCTGGGCGATCGCCATGACCTGCTCCTGGAAGACGACCAGGTGGTAGGTGTCACCGAGGATGGGTTCGAGCGCCTCCTCCAGCTCGGGGTGAATGGGCTCGACCCGCTGCTTGCCGGTCTTGCGCAGCGCGTAGTTGGTGTGCGCGTTCATCTCCATGGGGCCGGGCCGGTAGAGCGCGTTCACGGCCGCGATGTCGGTGAACGTGGTGGGCTGCATCAGCCGCAGCAGGACCCGCATGCCGCCGGAGTCGAGCTGGAACACCCCGAGCGTGTCGCCGCGGGCCAGCAGCTCGTACGTCGTGGGGTCGTCGAGCGGCACGTCGTGGATGTCGATGTCGATGCCCTTGTTGGCGCGTACGTTCGCGATGGCGTCGCCGATGACGGTGAGGTTGCGCAGGCCCAGGAAGTCCATCTTCAGCAAACCCATGTCCTCGGCCTGCGTGAACGGGAACCCGGTGATGACGGGGCCGTCGGCCTTCGGCTTGACCAGCGGCACCACGTCGATCAGCGGCTCGGACGAGAGGATCACGCCGGCGGCGTGGACGCCGGTGCCCCTGGTGAGGTTCTCCACGCCGGTGGCGGTGTCGATGATCCGCTTGACGTCGAGGTCCTGCTCGTACATCTGGCGCAGCTCGGCGGCCTCGCCGTGGCGGGGGTGGCGGTCGTCGTGGATGGCGGCGAGCGGGATCTCCTTGCCGCCGTTGGCCGCCGGGAACGCCTTGGTGATGCGGTCGCCGAGAGCGTACGGCAGGCCCAGGACACGACAGGAGTCCTTGACGGCGGCCTTGGCCTTGATGGTGCCGAACGTGACGATCTGGCAGACGTGGTCCTCGCCGTACTTGCGGGTGACGTAGTCGATCATCTCGTCGCGCCGCCGGTCGTCGAAGTCGAGGTCGACGTCGGGCATGGTGACGCGTTCGGGGTTGAGGAACCGTTCGAAGATCAGCTTGTGCTCGATGGGGTCGAGCTCGGTGATGCCCGTGCAGTACGCGACCATGGACCCGGTGGCCGAGCCGCGGCCGGGGCCGAGGCCGATGCCGTTGTCGCGGGCGAAGCGGCAGATGTCGGCGACCACCAGGAAGTAGCCGGGGAAGCCCATGGTGTCGATGACGGACAGCTCGTAGTCGATGCGCTCCAGCACCTCCTGGGGCGGATCGCCGCGGTAGCGGCGCCGCGCGCCGTCCAGAGCTTCCCTGCGCAGCCAGCTCGACTCGCTCTCGCCTTCGGGCACGGGGAAGCGCGGCGTCAGGTCGCGGTGGGCGAACACCTCGCCGTAGTCGCCGATCCGCTCGGCGATCAGCAGCGTGTTGTCGCACGCGCCGGGCACCTCGGCGTCCCACAGCGCCCGCATTTCCTCGGCGGTCTTGACGTAGTAGCCGCTTCCGCTGAAGCGGAAGCGGTCGGCGTCGGCGAGCCGTTTGCCGGTGCCGATGCACAGCAGCGCGTCGTGCGCCTGGGCCTGGCTCTCGGTCACGTAGTGGGAGTCGTTGGTGGCCAGTGGCGGCAGGCCGAGCGTGCGGCCGAGCCTGAGCAGGTCCTCGCGGACCCGGCGTTCGATGGCCAGGCCGTGGTCCATGAGCTCCAGGAAGTAGTTGTCCTTGCCGAAGACGTCCCGGTAGCGGGCGGCGGCCTCGACGGCCTGGTCGTACTGGCCGAGGCGCAGGCGGGTCTGCACCTCGCCGGACGGGCAGCCGGTGGTGGCGATGATGCCCTGGCCGTGCTCGGCGAACAGTTCATCATCCATACGCGGATATTTCTGGACGTGTCCTTCGAGCCAGGCCCGCGACTGCAGCCGGAACAGGTTCCGCAACCCCAGCGCGCCGGCCGCCCACATGGTCATGTGCGTGTACAGGCCGCGTCCCGAGACGTCGCCGCCCTCGCCGGTGTCGTCGTTCGATCTGCGCAGGGCGAGGTTGTCGCTGTAGAACACCGGTTTCCGGTGGCGCCGTGACGCTGGGGCGACGTAGGCCTCGATGCCGATGATCGGCTTGACGCCCGCCTTGCGCGCCGCATGGTAGAACTCGTACGCGCCGTGCACGTTGCCGTGGTCGCTCATGGCCACGGCGGGCATGCCCTGCCGCGACACCTCGTCCATGAGCAGGCCGACCTTGGCGGCCCCGTCGAGCATGCTGTACTCGGTGTGCACGTGCAAATGAACGAAGGACTCCACCGGCCAAAACTCCTTGCGGTTGTAGGCTCGTACGCGATCCGAGCATTCGACCCGAGGGCAGGCTGGCTTGTCCAACAATCGACACGCCGATTTGCAACAACCATCGGTTGTGAACCAGACGACACAGGAGCTGGACCTTGGCGCCGTGCGCGCCTTCGTCGCCATCGCCGAAGACCGCTCCTTCAGCGAGGCCGCCGCCGGGCTCGGCATCAGCCAGCAGGCGATCTCCAAGCGGATCGCGCGGCTGGAGTCGGGCCTCGGCCTGACCCTGCTCTACCGCTCGCGCAGCGGGGCCGCGCTCACCGAGGACGGCAGGGCGTTCCTCCCGCACGCGCGCGCCCTCGTCGGGCTGGCCGACCAGGCGGTGGAGGCGCTGCGCGGCCGGCGCCGCGCGCTGCGGATCGACGTGCTCGACACGCGGCTGTCGGCCTCGGTCGACCTGGTCAGGGCGTTCCACCAGGCCACCGAGCGGGCCGACATCGAGATCATCACCTCCAACGGCCTGAGGTCGGCACGCGACGCCCTCGCCCGCGGAGCCATCGACGCCGCCTTCGCCCGCGTTGGCGGGCCTGTGGAGGAGAACCTGCGGCACGTGCCGGCCTACCTGGAGCCCGTGCACGTGCTGGTCGGCCGTGGCCATCCGCTGGCCGGCCTTCGGGAGGTGGAGGTCGAACAGCTGGCCGGCTCGACCGTGTGGATGCCCGGCAACGTCCCCGGCAGCGAGTGGGCCGGCTATTACCGCCTGCTGGGCGCCGCGTTCGGCATCCTCATCGACGACAGCGGGCCGGACTTCGGCTGGGAGTATTTCGTGGAGGAGATCGCCTCCGGGGGACGCATCGGCTTCGTGGGCCTGGCGTGCCGGCTGCCCTGGCACCCGCGCACCGTCCAGCTCCCGGTCGTCAACCCCGTCCCCGTCTATCCGTGCTCGCTGCTCCTCCACCGGCAGAACCAGCATCCGCTGCTGGCCGCGCTCGTCGAATGCGTACGCGCCGGCTTCCGCCCGTACGATCCGCGGCGTCAGTGGCTGCCCGAACCCGACCGCGCCGTGTTCTTCCAGAAATAGCCTTCCTCCCCTTGTCAATTTCGGGCTGTCCCGGTCGACGCGTCAGTGAGACAGCGAATCGCGTCAAGGAGAGGAACGACCATGCGGAAGATCATCGAGCAGGGTGTGGTGACGCTGGACGGCCAGATCAGCACCCCGCAGAACTGGCTGGGCACGTACTGGGCGGGGGAGTTCGAGGAGCGCTCCCGCGACCTGCTCTTCTCCGTCGACGCCCTGCTGTACGGGCGGCTCAGTTACGAGTCGCACGCTCAGGTCTGGCCGCAACTGGAGGCGGAGTTCGGCGACTACGCGGTGCGGATGAACACCATCCCGAAGTACGTCGCCTCGACCGCGCTCAAGGAGACCACCTGGAACGCCACCCTCATCGAGGGAGACGTCGTCCAGGAGGTCGCCCGGCTGAAGGAGCAGCCCGGCGGCGACATCCTGAAGGTCGGCACGGGCGGCACGTTCAGCCGCACCCTGCTCCGGCACGGGCTGGTCGACGAATACCTGTTCTGGTTGTTCCCGGTGATCGCGGGCAGCGGCGGGCGCCTGTACGACGGAATCGACCCCACCCATCTCCAGCTCGCCGACGTCACCCGGCTGGACAACGGCGTCCTGGGCCTCACCTACACCCCGAAGCGAGGGTGAGCGGTCATCCGATGACGAACGGGAGCCTCCCTGCCAGGCCGCCCAGTTCGGCCTTCTCCGCGTCGGTCGGGGCCCGCCGTCCGGTCCCGACCAGCAGCGCGTCCCTGTCGGACAACGACGCGGGGAAGGCCGCCCCGGCGAGCTGCTCCAGCATCTCGCGCGAGCGGGCGAGCCCTTCGGCGGGCGGTTGCTCCGCGTCCGGCAGGTGCGCGATCAGGTCGAGGTGATGCAGCGTCCACTCCAGCACGTACGCGGACAGGTAGTCGCCCGCGGTAAGCACCATGTCCTGGGTGGCGACCCGCTGGGTGGGGTCGGCGAGTTCGGCCGCACGGCCGGCGGCGGAGCCGACGTCGTCGAGGTGGAACCGGAGCAGTCGCGGCTCCTCGTACGCGGCCGCCAGCCGGACGATCAGTGCGTCGAGCGGGTCGTCGCCGGTCGGCGGCGTCGAGCCGACCTTCCAGTAGGTCACCGCGTCGCAGGTCGGCTCCTTCTCCGCGGGCGTCACGAGCGTGATCAGGACGTCCTGAGCGTCGATGACCAGGTGGCACGCCAGGTCTCGCACGAGCCAGCCGGCGCAGCCGGACGGCCGCGCGAAGTCCTCGTCGGGCAGATGAGCGACCGCCGTGCGCAACGCCGTCCAAGTGCGCGAGAAAAGATCCATCCCGCCACCGTAGTCCGGTGCCGGGAACGCGGACAATGCCCTTTTCCAAGGTCAGCGCCGCTGGCTACCGACGGCCGCGGCGATGCGTTCGTGCCCGAGCGGGCCGGCGTGCAGCCGGTCGGGGCTCCACAACCGGGCGTCCGTGACGACGGGGTGGTGGGCGGTCTCGGCGACGACGACCCCGTGGCGGCGGGCCGCGGCTCGGATTCGCTGGTTGAGCGCGGCGGCGCGCGGGCCGAACGGGCGGGCGAGCGGGGTGATCCGCGCCAGGTCGGGAAAGGTGAGGGTGGCCACGCGTGCGCCCTGGGCGGTGAGCGCGGCGAACATCGCCTCCAGGTGGCCGCCCACCTCGTCGGCGTCGAACCGGGGCCGCAGCAGGTCGTTGACCCCGGCGACGACGGTCGCCAGGTCGGGACGCAGGGCGAGTGCCGGTCCGAGCTGTTCGGCGTGGACCTGCGCGGCCACGCGTCCGCGCACGGCCAGGTTGGCGTAGCGCAGGCCGGGGTTTGCGGCCGCGAGCCGCTCGGCGAGCCGGTCGGCCCATCCGCGCAGGCCGTTGACGTCGTCGCCGTCGCCCATTCCTTCGGTCTGGCTGTCGCCCAGGGCGACGTAACGCCGATGGTCACACCCGCGCATGTGCTGTCCGCCTCTGCTCCAGGATCGCCGCGCTCCGGCGGCACCAGTCTCGGTTGCCCTGCTCGAACGCGATGCCGCGCAGGCATGTCAGGTAAGGGCCGACGCGTTCGCCGTGGCGCAGGAACTCCTCCTCGCTCATGTCGCCGCGCAGCTTGCGCAGCAGGCCGCCGAGCAGCTCGATCTTGGCGTCGGCGAACGCGGCCCGCTCCGTGAGCTGCGCGATCAGCCCGTCGGAGGCGATGTGGTCGGCGGCCTGGACCTTCACGAGCAGGTCGTCGCGGATGAAGGAGGGTTTGTTGTGCGTCGCCGCGAACCGCTTGAGCTCGGCCAGGCCGGCGTCGGTCACGGTGAACAGGCGCTTGTTGGGCCGGGTGTCCTGCACCACCTCCCGGCCGCTGACCAGCCCGTCCCGCTCCAGACGGGCGAGCTCGGCGTAGAGCTGCTGGGGAAGGGCGTGCCAGAAGTTGGCCACGCCGAGGTCGAACGCCTTGGCCAGCTGGTATCCGCTGAGCTCCTCGCCCAGCAGTGCCGCCAGCACGGCGTGACGCAGCGCCATGAAGACTGCCTCCCTTCTCCTGCGGACGCCGCCATGATAGTCAAGAAACTGACTATTCACTATCGTTACTAGGGAGGAACGGCCATGAGCGCCGCCGACCGTTTCCGCGCCGCCGTCGAGCGGCGCGACCTCACCGCGATGGACGCGCTGTTCGCCGACGACGTGCGCTTCAACAGTCCGGTGACGTTCACTCCCTTCGAGGGCAAACCCGCCGTCCTCGGGTTGTTCGGCGTGCTGCTGCGCGTCTTCGAGGACTTCCGGTACGTCGGCAAGCTCGACGGCGAGGCGGAGACCAGCGCCGACGGCGCCGAGACCCCGGCCACCGTCCTGGTCTTCTCGACCACCGTGCGCGGCAGGCAGATTCACGGCGTCGACCTCATCCACCTGGACGACGCCGGCCTGATCAAGGAGTTCGCGGTGATGGTGCGCCCGAAGTCCGCGGTCGAGGCCCTGGGGGAGGCTGTCGGCGACGCCCTCGCCGCCGAGGGGCTCCTGCCGGCGCGCTGAGCCCTACCCGGTCGTCGCGGACGTGCCGGCGTCCGTCCTGATCCCGGTCGTGATGATCTCGACCGCCTGGCGCACGGCCTCGGCCTGGGCCGGAGCCAGCCCGTCGAGGAACGGTTCCAGCAACGCCGGGTCCCATCCGCGCGTCGCCGGCCCGGAGCCTGCCAGCAGGTGTTCCCTGCTGTAGCCGGCCAGCTCCCGGGCCAGCGGCGCGATCCTGCGGTCGCCCGGCTCGGCGTCGGCCAGCTCGTCCAGCCTGCGGTAGAACTCGTGGCCCACGGCCGCCGCCTCCGGATCTGCGGCGAGCGACTCCAGCTGCGCCAGGGCGCGTCTTCTGCCGGGCTCGGCGGCCACGCTGTCCATGAGCATGAGCAGCTCGCGGTCCCAGGCCGCCGCCTTCGACTCGGGCAGGCTCACCGCGCGAAGGAGCATCAGCAGGTCGGGCGAGGCGACGTCGTCGGGGCCCAGCGGCCCGGCCCGCCTGAGCAGGTCCGCCAGCTTCGCCCGCCGCTCCCGGATCTCGCGCTCCTGCCTGGCCAGATCCGCGTCGATCTCGGTGAGGATCTCGGTCAGCTCCCTCGACCTGTCCTCGGCGATCACCTCGCGTGCCTCGTCCAGGCTCAGCCCGAGCTGGACCAGGCGGCGTACGCGGGCCAGAGCGACGGCGTCGCGCATGCCGTAGTCACGGTATCCGTTGGCCCGGCGCGGTGGCTCCGGCAGCACGCCCTGTTGGTGGTAGTGGCGCACGGTCCGGGTCGACACCCCGAGCAGCGCGGCCAGCTCTCCGATCCGCATGGTCCCAGTAAAGCCTCCGTCCCCGGGAGGGGGACAACCGGCCACGGCGGAAACCATTCCGGCCGCCGATGCGTCTGAATAAATGAGTGGCGCGGCCGGCGACCGCCGGTTAATGTTTACTTTGTCGAGATCGAAAACGTCAGGAAAGGCCGGCCATGCGATACGCAGTCACCGCCCTGGAGCACGAGCGGCGCGGTTGTCGCCGGCTTGCGGTGCTCGGCTGCGGTCTGGCCGGGCAGGCTTCTGGATAGATTCTCGCCACGCGCATCCAGAGGCCGCCGGATCCCATCGGGCGGCCTTTTCTCTTTCCCATGCCCACGTTCCGTCCGACTTTCTTGACAATTGCATGAGCGCAGTGCGGGGGTCCGAGTCCCCGCTACGACTCCACGCGTCCGTAGCCCAACGGGAGAGGCGCCGGCCTCAGGAGCCGGGTGTTGCGGGTTCGAATCCCGCCGGACGTACGAAACCCCGATGAATGTCGGGGGCAGGCCCCGTTGGTCTAGCGGTCAGGACGCCCGGCTTTCACCCGGGAGAACACCGGTTCAAATCCGGTACGGGGTGCGCACCACCATTTTCTCGGCCCTATAGCTCAATGGAGAGAGCGCCGGCCTACGAAGCCGGGTCTGTTGCAGGTTCGAATCCTGCTGGGGCCACGCGGTCCATACGACGGCCTGTAGCTCAGACGGTCAGAGCGCCGGTCTTACGCACCGGGCGTCGCGGGTTCGATTCCTGCCGGGCCGACCACGATTTTCTCCTCACGCGTGAGCTGGGCATCGGAGAGCCCACCCGGCTGTAAACCGGGCGCTTATGCTGTGGCGGTTCGACTCCGTCCTCGCGCACGGTCCGCCTCGACAGGATGGGGGCCGAGGCGGACCCGGCGCAGTTCCGCCGGTGCGGAGGAAAGCCTGCAAAGCCACGAACACGGGCGCACGGCGTACGACGCCGCTCGGCCACCTGCCCGGCGGCGACCGCGTCCTCCTCATCGCCTCGGCCGGCGGCTCCGCCCGCCACCCGGCCTGATACCACAACCTCCTCGCCAGCCCTGAGGCCACCGTCGAGGACGGCGTCTTCACCTATCCCGCGACGGCCGTCGTGCTGGAGGGAGGAACGCGACCGCGTGTTCGCGCGTGCCGTGGAGGCCGCCCCCTGATAGGGGGGTGCCAGGACAGGGCGGGCAGGCTCCTGCCGGTGGTCGCGCTCGTCGAGCGCGACGCCGGGCCGCCCGCCGGCTCACTGGTCGAGGCGCTCAAGAAGGTGCACGACGCCTTCCGCAGGGAGCCGGCGCTGATCCGCGGCGAGGTCGCCGCCTCGGGCCCGCGCCTGGAGCGGCAGAGAGCCCAGCACGTGTCCGTCCAGCGCCTGCTGGAGCAATTGCAGTCCGTGCTGGCGTCCGACGACCTCGCCCCGGAGAAGTTGCCGGCCGAGGCGAACCGGCTCGCCGAAGAGTTGGGCAACGAGACTGGATTCATCGCCGCCGCGGCGGCGCCCCTGACGCAGACTTTGCTCAAGTAAGCTAATGTTTGCTTATGCGAGCAAACGAGTCGCCGTCCGACAAGCGCGGTCGGACGTTCACGGAAGGCGCACGGCGGGCGCAGATCGTGGCCGCCACGATCGAGACGATCGCCGAACTGGGCTACGCCCGTGCCTCGTTCGCCCAGATCGCCAAGCGGGCGGGCCTGTCCAGCACGGGCCTGATCTCCTACCACTTCGCGAGCAAGAACGAACTGGTCAAGCAGGCGGTCATCCAGATCTACGGCGAGATCACCGCGTTCATGACCGAGCGGCTGGAAGGCCAGCCGACGGCGACGGAGGCGCTTCGCGCGTACATCGAGGGGAACGTCGAGTTCTCCGGAGCTCATCGGGTGGAGATGAAGGCGCTGCTCGACATCTTCATCAACGGCGGCATCGACTACGGCGAGCCCAAGGAGCGCGCCGCGCTCTCCCCAGTGGAGCAGATCCTCCACTGGGGGCAGCAGACCGGCGAGTTCCGCGAATTCGACGTCCAGGTGATGGCGACCAGCCTTCAGCGTTCCGTCGAGGGGCCGAACTTCCTGCTGGCCGGCGACGCCGCCCTGGATCTGCGGGCCTACGCCCTCGAACTGGTGTCGCTGTTCGAGCGGGCCACCCGCGCGGACACCTGACACACACCCACCATTGACAGGGAGACATCCTTCATGAAAGTCCTGCACCGCCTGGTGTGCCCCGCCGCGTTCCTGCTCACGCTGGGTGCGGCGGCCCCCACACAGACCACCGGCCCGCCCGCTCCCGACCCGAAGCCGGCGGTGTCGGCCCAGGCGACCGGCTCGCCGGTCGTCCGCCTGCAGTCCGGGCGCGTTCGTGGCGTCGACAAGGGCGCGGTCCGGACCTTCTCCGGCATCCGCTACGCCGAGCCGCCGGTCGGCCGCCTGCGCTGGGCCCTTCCCAAGGCCGTGCGGCCGTGGAGCGGCGTCGCCGACGCCACCAAGCCCGGCGCCGCGTGCCCCCAGGCCAAGATGCCCGGTGTGCCGCTGACCGACGAGGACTGCCTGTACGTCAACGTCACCATGCCGCGCAACTCCGGCGGCAAGCCGCTCCCGGTGATGGTCTGGATCCACGGCGGCGGGTTCACCAGCGGCGCCGGCAGCCAGTACGACGCCCAGCGCCTGGCCACCCAGGGCAATGTGATGGTCGTGACGGTGAACTACCGGCTCGGCGTGCTCGGCTACTTCGGGCACGAGGAACTGACCGGCTCGGGCACGTACGGGCTGGCGGACCAGATCGCCGCGCTGCGCTGGACGCGCCGTAACGCCGCCGCGCTGGGCGGCGACCCGGGTAATGTCACCGTCTTCGGCCAGTCCGCGGGCGGCATGAGCACGTGCGGCCTGCTGACCACGCCTGCCTCGGCCGGCCTGTTCGACAAGGCGATCGTCTCCTCCGGCTCGTGCCTCATCGACTGGCCGAAGGGAGGGTTGTTCCCCAGCTCTCACGCGCACACCCCGTACACGTCCCTGGCGACGACCAAGAAGGACGGCGCCGCGCTCGCCCGGACTTTGAAGTGCGACAAGGGCTCGGCCCGCGAGACCCTCGACTGCATGCGCAAGCGTCCCGTCGCCGACTTCCTGCCGCACATGACCACCTTCAGCGACCACATCACCTACGGCACGCCGTTGCTGCCCAAGAACCCCGCCACAGCGCTGCGCAAGGGCTCGTTCCATCGTGTGCCGGTGATCTCCGGCGGCACCCGCGACGAGATGCGCGCCTTCATCGGCGGCGCCGCCATGGGGGGCCAGAAGTTCACCGCCGAGCGCTACCCCGAGCTGATGCGCACGACGTTCGGCGACAAGGCCGACGAGGTGCAGGCCCGCTACCCGCTCTCCGCCTACGACTCGCCGGCGATGGCCTGGGCGGCGGTGAACACCGACCGTTCCTGGGCCTGCCCCACGCTGGAGGCCGACCGGCTGTTCGCCCGCCACACCGACGTCTACGCCTACGAGTTCGGTGACCGCAACGCGCCGAACGTCAACGGCATCGACGTCCCCGGCCTGCCCCCGGGCGCGGCCCACGCCAGCGACCTGCCGTCCCTGTTCGACCTGAACGGCGTCAACATCCTCCCCACGCCGGCGCAGCAGCGGCTCGGCGCGCAGATAGTCGACTACTGGACCGCCTTCGCCCGCACCGGAGACCCCAACGGGAAGGGCTCGCCGCGCTGGTCCCGCTTCACCGGGCAGGGGCCGGTCCTCGGCCTGGTGCCGGACGCCGTGCGGCCCATCGGCTACGCCGCCGACCACCAGTGCTCCTTCTGGAACAAGCTCAGCTGAGGCCGCCTCGCGGCGCCCGACCGGGGGCGCCGCCATCAGATCCGGGCTGGGCGCACCATCCACCGATCGGTTGATTGCGCGCTCAGCCCGATCGGCCGCCGATCATGGCCGGCGGGTCGATCCCCGGCCTGAGCTGGGAGATCATGATGGACGCATGGCAGTCATCGACGTCGCCGGCCTCACCAAGAGGTACGGCGGCCAGACGGTTCTGAACGGCGTCTCCTTCTCCGTCGAGGAAGGCGAGATCTTCGGCCTGCTGGGCCCCAACGGCACCGGCAAGACCACCACCGTCGAGTGCGTGGAGGGCCTGCGGCGGCCCGACAGCGGCACGATCCGGGTGCTCGGGCTGAACCCGATCGGCGACGGCCGCGCGCTGCGCGAGCGCATCGGGGTGCAGCTGCAGCGCACGGAGCTGCCCGACAACATCAAGGTGTGGGAGGTGCTCGACCTGTACGCCACCTTCTACGCCGAGCCGAACGACTGGCGCAAGCTGCTGGAGCAGTGGGGGCTGGGCGACAAGCGCGACGCTCGTTTCGGCAAGCTGTCGGGCGGCCAGAAGCAGCGGCTGTTCATCGCCCTGGCCCTGGTGGGCAATCCGAAGGTGGCCTTCCTCGACGAGCTCACCAGCGGGCTCGACCCGCAGGCCCGCCGGGCCACCTGGGAGCTGATCAAGCAGGTGCGGGCCTCGGGCGTCACCGTCGTCCTGGTCAGCCACTTCATGGACGAGGTGGAGGAGCTCTGCGACCGCGTCGCGGTCTTCGACCGGGGCGGCATCGTCGCGACCGGCAGCCCGGCGGAGCTGATCGACGAGGTCGACGCCGAGCATCAGGTGCGGTTCACGCTGATGGCCGGCGCCGCCGACGACCCGGTCGCCCTGCTGAGCGGCCTTCCCGGCGTCTCGGGTGTGACGCGTGACGGCGACCGGGTGAGCGTGACGGGCCGGGGAGACTTCGCCACGGCCGTCACCTCGGCCCTGGCCCGCAACCTCATCCCCGTCGCGAACCTGCGCATTGACAAGCGCACGCTCGACGACGCGTTCACCGCCCTGACCGGTCGTTCGTTCCACCCGTGAGGAAGACCCATGACCGTCATCGCCAAGCTCACCACCGTCGAGCTCAAGCTGCTGGCCCGCGAGCCCGGCTCGATCTTCACGGTGCTCATCCCGCTGTTCATCCTCTTCGTCTTCGGCAGCTCGATCCCACCCGGCGACACGGTGTTCCTGCCGATCACGCTGGTGATCGCCGTCGGGCTGGTCGGCCTGTACCAGCTGCCGACCACGTTGGCCACCTACCGCGAACGCGGCATCCTGCGCCGGCTGTCCACCACCCCGGTACGCCCGGGGAGCATGCTGGCGGTGCAGCTCATCCTGCAGTTCGTGCTGGCGCTGACCGCCTGCGCGCTGCTGACCGCGGTCGCGGGCACCGTCCTGGGCGCGCACGTGCCCTCCCAGGCGCTCTGGGTCGCCGTGGTGTTCCTCCTCGGCACGGCCGCGATGTTCGCCGTCGGCCTGCTGATCGCGGCGTTGGCGGCGAACGGGCGCACCGCCAACGGGGTGGGCGTGCTGCTGTACTTCCCGCTGGCCTACCTCGCCGGGCTCACGCAGCCGGCGGACCAGATGCCGGATATCCTGGCACGCATCGGCGCGTTCACCCCCATGGGCGCGTTCCGGCAGGCCCTTCATGACGTCTGGGCGGGGCTGACGCCGGACCTGCTGTTGCTGGGCGTCATGGCCGCGTACGCGGTGATCGTCGGTCTTGCCGCGGCCAGGTTCTTCCGCTGGGAGTGAGCGATGACGACAGAGGACGTCTCCCGTCTGGACCAGTGGGAGCGGCTGCTGCAACGGCTGCTCACCACCGTCCCGTACGTCCTGCTGGCCGTCTCCATGGCGCTGTCGTTGCTGACCGACGACCGGCCGGGAACGTACCATCTCGTCACGCTCGGCCTCTCCGTGCTCGCCGCGGCGTGGGTCTGGCTCATGCCCAGGCGCCATCCGGTCGTCTATGTAACGGGCCTGGTGATCCTCATCGCGATGCTCTGCTCGCGTGGATTGTGGTTCGGCAGTTTCTTCGCCTTCACCGGCTACCTCCACTCCTGGCACCTGCTGAAGGGGAAATGGAAGTTCGCCGGGGTGGCGGCCACGGCGGTCATCTCGATCACGGCCTTCAGCGGAGGGCTGCCCGAGCCCACCCTGCCCGCGATCGCCACCCACGTGGTGTTCACCGCCGCGATCGTGGCGGGCGTCAGCCTGTTCAGCTTCGTCGGCGAGGTCACGGCCGAGCGCAGCGCCGAACGCGAACGTATGGTGACGCGGCTGGAGGAGGCGATGCGGGAGAACGCCGGCCTGCACGCCCAGCTCCTTCTGCAGGCCCGCGAGGCCGGCGTGCTCGACGAGCGCCAGCGCATGGCCAGGGAGATCCACGACACGCTCGCCCAGGGGCTGGCCGGCATCATCACGCAACTGCAGGCGGCCGTGCAGACCGAGGCCGACGCGCGGGCGTGGCGCCGGCACCTCGACCACGCGATGGGGCTGGCCCGAGAGAGCCTGACCGAGGCCCGCAGGTCCGTGCACGCCGTCCAGCCGGGCCCTCTGGCCTGCGCCCCGCTGCCGGCGGCGCTCGCGGAGATCGCCGCCCGGTGGTCGGAGCTGAACGCCGTGCGCGTGGAGGTGTCCACGACCGGCACGGCACGTCCGCTGAACCCGGAGGTCGAGGCGACGCTGCTCCGTGTCGCCCAGGAAGCGCTGGCCAACATCGCCAAGCACGCCGGGGCGACGCGGGCCTGGCTCACACTGTCCTACATGGAGGACGTGGTCAGCCTGGACGTCCGCGACGACGGCGCGGGCTTCGACCAGGCGCGCGCGCTCGCCGGCGGCGGCTTCGGCCTGGCGTCGATGCGCGAGCGGGTGGGCTGCCTGGCGGGCGCCTTCGAGATCGAGTCCGAGCCCGGGGCCGGCACCGCCGTCTCCGCCACCGTACCCGCCATCACCGCGCTCGCCACCACCCCTGAGGAGTCCCGGAGTGCCTGAGGCCCCTGTCCGGCTGCTGATAGCCGACGACCACCCCATCGTCCGCGACGGCATCCGCGGCATGTTCGCCGGCGATCCCGGGTTCGAGGTGGTCGCCGAGGCCGGCGACGGCGCCCAGGCGGTCGACCTGGCGCGGGCGCTCGATCCCGACGTGATCCTCATGGACCTGCGCATGCCGAGGATGGACGGGGTGACGGCCATCAGGGAGCTGGCCCGGCTGGGTCTCAAGGCGCGGGTGCTGGTGCTGACCACGTACGACACCGACAGCGACGTGCTGCCCGCGATCGAGGCGGGCGCGACCGGCTACCTGCTGAAGGACGCGCTTCGGGAGGAGCTGGCGCGCGCGGTCGCCGCGGCGGCGCGCGGCGAGGCGGCGCTCTCCCCGTCGGTGGCCACCCGCCTGCTCGGCCAGGTCCGCGCCCCCGCCGCCCCGCTGAGCGGGCGGGAACTGGAGATCCTCGACCTGATCGCGCAGGGCACCACCAACCGGGAGGCGGCGGCCCGCCTGTTCATCAGTGAGGCCACGGTCAAGACGCACCTGCTGCACATCTACGCCAAGCTCGGCGTCACCGACCGGGCGTCGGCGGTGGCCGCCGCCTTCCAGCGGGGCATCCTGCCCCGAGGGTGACGGTCTATACCTTTGCAGTCGACTGCAAACTTGCAGTACATTCCTTCAGTATGGGAGAAGGGCTACGGGAGCGGAAGAAGCGGCTCACCAGGCAGCACATCAGCGAGGTGGCCCTCGGCCTGTTCGTGGAGCGCGGCTTCGACAGCGTGACGATCGCCGAGGTCGCCGTGGCCGCCGAGGTGTCGGTCAACACCGTCTACAACTACTTCGACTCCAAGGAGGACCTGGTCCTGCCGCCGGACGAGGCGTCGCCGCAGCGCCTCGCCGACATCGTGCGGGCGCGCCGGCCGGGCGAGTCGGCGGCGGGGGCCGTTCTGGGGACGCTGCGCCGGGAGGTGCGCGGGCGCGAGCGCCGGGTGGGGCTCAGTCCGGGGT